>DATBSM010000328.1:0-3132 GCA_036559785.1 Gemmatimonadales bacterium | reverse complement strand
CAGATTCTTCTCGGCCAGCCGCTGGGCCGCGGTGGCTCCGACGTTCCCCGCCCCGACCACTGCCACTTTAGCCAGCATGCAGGTGCACTCGACGATTCAGGTTCGAATTGAGGTGTATCGGCTCAGGCCGCCGCAATATAGTCGGAGTCAGGAGTCTGGAGTCTGGAGTAAGTCGCCGGATGAACCTCCCGATTCCTGACTCCCGACTCCCGACTCCCGACCCGTCTGACGGAGGGCCTCGTACAGCACAATGCTCACCGAGTTCGCCAGATTGAGACTCCGTACCGAACCGGTCATCGGAATCGTGAAGCACTGTTCCGGGTGCTTCTCCAGGATCCGCAGCGGCATCCCCTCGGTTTCGCTTCCGAACACGAGGCAGCTATTGGGGCGATACGGCGCGGTGAGATAGCTCTGCGTCGCCTTGGCCGAGAAGTAGAGACAGCGGCCGCGATTGATCGCATCACGAAACGCAAACCAGTTCGGATGGACCCAGAGATCCAGACGGTCCCAGTAATCCAGACCGGCGCGGCGCACCTCCGCATCCGTGATAGAGAAACCGAGCGGCTCGATGAGATGAAGCGGCGTATCGGTCGCGACGCACAGGCGGGCGATGTTACCGGTGTTGGGAGGAATCTGAGGCTGGATCAGCGCAACGTTAAGCGCCATTACCCGCCCCGGGTGTGCATCTCTCGGCGCGGATCGGCCCGGAGCGACTCCAGCTGGTGCAGAACGCCACGCCCGGGAGCCGCAGCTCGCACCTCTGCGCCGCGATCGTCCCGAGCCCTCCAGGTCGCCGCGATCCGTGCCGTGATCTCTTCGTCGCTGCAGCCGAGCCGCAGTATCTCCCGCAGATCGAGCCCGGTCTCGCCGTAGAGGCAAAGCAGCCAGGTCCCGTCGGCGGTGAGGCGCCCGCGATCGCAGGTGCGACAGAAGGGCACCGTGGTCGAGGCGATCACACCCACCGTGGTTCCATCCGGCAGGGCGAATCGCTCGGCCGGGGCCCAATCAGTGTGTCCGGCCGGCTCGATCGGACCGTAGCGCTGTGCCAGTCGCTCGAGAATCTCCCGTCGGCTCACCACCTGATCCATCGACCACCCGGTTGCGCCACCCACGTCCATGTACTCGATGAAGCGCACCTCGATCCCGGCGGCCCGGCCGTACTCGACCAGATCAATGATTTCATCGTCGTTATATCCCCGGATTACCACCGAGTTGAGCTTGACGCCTAGTCCGGTCGCACGAGCAGCGGTGATTCCTTCCAGGATATCCGCATGCCGGGCGCTGCGGGCGAATTCCAGCATCCGGTCCGGCCTCAGCGTATCGAGGCTGACCGTCACGCGGCCCAATCCCGCCGCGCACAGCTCGGCCGCGTGACGGGCCAGGAGAATACCGTTGGTAGTGAGGGCGAGATCGTCCAGCGACGGGCGGCGGCGCAACTTGCTCACCAGAGTGGACAAATCGTGTCGCAGCAGTGGCTCCCCGCCGGTGAGGCGGACTTTGCGAACGCCGAGGCCGGCAAAGATGCCCACCAGGCGATCGATCTCCTCGAAGGACAGGATCGATGAGCGAGGCAGCCAGAGGTAATCTTCCTCGGGCATGCAGTAGCGGCAGCGCATGTTGCAGCGATCGGTGACGGATATGCGCAGGCTGCGGAGGGGGCGGTTAAGCTGATCCACGAGCGGGGCAGCGGGGCGGCGGGGCAGTTCGGTAGTCTTCACGATCTCTGCCACGCGCCGAATGTGGTTCTCCCATCCGCGAGTTCCGCTTGTCCTTTACTGCCCCGCTGCCCCGCTGCCCCGCTGTGCTCCTGCCCCGCTGCCTCGCTGCCCTTCGCCCCCACCCACTCCACCGTTCCATCCGCATAGACCTCCCGCTTCCAGATCGGCACTCGACGCTTCAGCTCCTCGATGACGTGGCGACAGGCCACGAAGGCCTCATCCCGGTGGGCCGATGTGGCCACCACCGCCACCGCGGCCTCGCCGATCTCCAGCCGGCCAATGCGATGGCGGAGCGCAATCGCCACCTGCCAGCGTGATTCCGCTTCGGCCACGATGCGGGCGCACTCGGCCTCGACCATCGGGCGGTAGGCGGAGTACTCCAGGCGGAGCACCTTCCGACCCCCATGGTGATTCCGCACCGTACCGAGGAAGCAAGTGATGGCGCCTCGCTCCGGCGACTGCACCGAGGCGAGGAGGGCGCCCAGATCGAGGGGCGACTCAGTCAGGTACACCGTCATCCCCCGGCCAGCGGCGGCAGCACAGCCAGCTCGTCTCCTCCAGACAGGGGCGCATCGGATCTGACCTGGGTGAGGTTGAGTGCACAGAGCGGCTTGGGAGGCAGACGCTCGCCGCCGGGAAGGGCGCGCAGACGGTCGAGAACGTCGCCGACGGTGGCGGGACCCGTCACACTGAGCTCGACCGAGTCGAAGCCCAGAGTGTCCGCGTAGCTCGCGAAGAGCAAAACCCGCACGGTGAGAGCCGGAGCCGCTGTGCTTGGCATGCCTGAAAGTTACCGCCTAGGGGGGCCTCGGGAAACCGGCGCAGCATGGGGACAGCAAAAGGTCGCCCTGGAGTTTCCCGGACGACCTGAACCTGCTGCGCTAACGATTACATCCCCTGGGCCGGCTCCGCCTCCGAGGTCTCGTCCGCCACCAGTGCGCGTAACTCTTTGCTGGGCTTGAATACCGGGACGGGACGCGCGGCCACCTCGACCGGATCGCCGGTGCGGGGGTTCCGTGCCATCCGGGTCTTCCGCCGGCGGATTTTGAAGGTGCCGAATCCACGCACCTCGATGTTGTGCTGCTGCTTGAGCGCTTCCTTGACTGCCTCCAGGAACGCGTCCACCACTCGGGCGCAGTCCTTTTTGGAGATCATGGGGCCCGCGGTGCGGGCGATGGAGGCTGTTACCTGTTCTACGAGATCGGCCTTGGTCATGCATCCCCCAGAAGGGTTACAGACAATGGAGCGCGGCAGGGGCCTCCCATGGCCGATACTATGAGCTTAACCCTTGTCTGTCAAGGGCTTGGGGCTTTGAGGCTCTTCCCGCTCCGACCGAGGCCATGAATTCGGCGAAGTGGGGAAGCGCATCGTGGGGCCCCGGAGCGGCCTCGGGATGGTACTGCACTGCGAAGAG
>DATBSM010000327.1:0-2111 GCA_036559785.1 Gemmatimonadales bacterium | reverse complement strand
AAGGTCGACAGCGCATCGGTGCTCAGAGTGTCCAAGGACGGAGCGCTCCTCGGGTTCGCCCAGGTGCGCAATGTCAAAGGCAAGGACCAGCCGATCACCTACCTCGTTGCCATCGATCCCGCCGATGCTCTAAAGGACATCGACGTGCTGGTTTATCGTGAACCGTACGGCGGCGAGGTGGCGTACGAGCGCTGGAGGAAGCAGTTTCGGGGTAAGAGGACCGGCGCCCCGCTGGCGGTCGGAAAGGATATCCGGAACATCTCCGGGGCCACCATCAGCTCGCATTCGGTGACGCTCGGTGTCCGTCAGACTCTGGCGGCCCTGGCGGCCTGGCACGCAGCCGGAAAGATCCGGTGACGGCATCGAGGGTGCTCTCCTGGAGCGACGCGCCCGAGCCGATCCGCGCGCTCGCCCGATGGATGACCATCATCCAGGTGGTTGGCTACACCACGGCGCTGGTCTTCGTTCGTCACACCACGGGGATGACGCCATCTGGTGCTGCCCTTCGGTACCGCGGCTCCGATGCTGATTCGACCGAAGCGGCAATGCAGTTCTCCAAGTCCTTTGCCGAGATGCTCAACATTACGCATACCCATCTCCTCAGCATGGCGGCGATCTTCGTATTCAGCGGCCTCGCCCTCGCCCTTTGTAGCCGCCCGTCGGAGCGTTGGCGCCGGATACTGGTGGTCGAGCCCTTCGTGGCGCTCCTGGTCTCGTTTTCCGCCATGTGGCTGATGCGGTACGTCGATGCCCGGTTCAGCTGGCTGCTCGCGCTGTCCAGCAGCGTCATGGCGGTGACGTTCTACATCCAGTCCTTTTTCATCCTCCGCGAGGTGCGGTTTTCGTCTCGAGCCACGCCATGAGGCGAAGAGACTTTCTGGGGGTGCTCGGCAGCGGAATAGTAGGAACCACTGCACTCGGGTTCCCGCGGCTCGGCTGGGCGTCACCAGGGCGAGCGGCGAAGGACCACGAGCTGATCGAGCGCTGGTCCTGGGCCATGGGTCAACCGGTCCACCTGCAACTCTTCTCCGACTCTCGAGACCGTGGCTACGAGGCAGCCAGTGCTGCCCTGGCGGAGCTCCGTCGGGTGGAGCGCCGGCTCTCGCTGTTCGACGATGCCAGCGATCTCGCCGAGTTGAACCGGCAGGCCGGCCGGCGGACCATGCGGGCCGACCATGATCTGGCCCTGGTTCTCGGGGCCTCACTTCGGTTGCAGGCCGCCACAGGGGGCGCGTTCAATCCGGCTGTGGAGCCATTGATGAGGGCCTGGGGCTTCCACGCGCCGCGATCCTCGGAGCCGACCGGAAGCGAGATAGCCGAAGCACGGGAAGCGGTGAGCGCCGCACAGGTAGTCCTGAGCGACGGGCGCGTGTTCCTCCCGAGCGCGCACACCCAGCTGGATCTGGGCGGAATCGGGGTGGGTTATGGGCTCGACCGCGCGATGTCCGTGTTGCGCCGGTTAGGAATCCGCCGGGCATTTCTGGATGTGAGCGGAGATTGTCTTGCCCTGGGCGCTCCGCCGGGCGAGGGGGGATGGCTGGTTGAGATCGCCGGGCCCAAGACTGATCGCCGAATGATCGCGTCTACCCGGCTCAGAGACGCAGCGCTCGCCACCTCCTCCAACTCGATGTCGGTGGTGCAGTACGGCAGGGCGATCCGGGGGCACGTCATGAACCCCGAGACGGGTTGGCCCGCCGTGGTGCTCACCCAGGCTACGGTGATTTCGGCTAGCGGTGTCGAGGCCGACGCGCTATCGACTGCGATGCTGGTGTCGGGTAAGACGGCTGAAGGGGTACTACGGTCCTACAAAGTGTGACCCGGCGATCTCACTTCCGGGTCGGATCAGCTTTTTCGGACCGTATTCTGGCCGATACTCTGGCCCGCTCCCCGTTGAGGAGGGATTGCTTGGTCTGCCAGTCGTCCGAGACGAGGGTCCCGTAGGACAGGGTGAACGAGTCCTCGACCGGGATGTCTTCCTCGAACAGGTAGATCGCGCTGGCCTGTTCCCGCGCATTCAACTGCTGGGACGCGAACTTCGAGTCGAGGGGGATCACGCCGAGCGGGCGGAAGTCCCGGTTCCGGATGAGCAGCGTCAGGGTCTGCGGATCGAA
>DATBSM010000326.1:0-5427 GCA_036559785.1 Gemmatimonadales bacterium | reverse complement strand
CGTCGGTTATGCCAAAGGCCCAGTTGAACCGCTTTTCGTATCCCAGCGTCGTCTGCGGCACCGCCCCGAGCGACTTGCCGCACGCGGACCCTGCGCCATGACCGGGCCAGATCTGCAGGTAATCGGGCTGGGTCCGAAACCGCTGGAGCGACCGAAACAACTGACGCGCGCTTTCCTGCATGCTTCCCCGCACCCGGGCGGCGCGCTCGAGCAGGTCGGGACGTCCGACGTCTCCCACGAAAATGAAGTCGCCCGTGAAGGCGCCCATGGGCTCGGAAGCGGTAGCGCTGTCAGTGACCAGCAGCGTCAGGTGTTCGGGTGTGTGGCCCGGAACATGAAGCACTTCAAGCTCCACCGTCCCAACTTTGATGCGGGAGGCTTCGCGCAGCAAGGTTGCGTCGGCCTCGCCGGCATAGCCGTACTGCCAGTTGTCCCCACCAGCCTCCGACAGGTACAGGCGAGCCCCGGTCCTATGGGCCAGCTCGCGAGCTCCGGAGACGAAGTCGGCATGAATGTGGGTCTCGGTCACGTGGGCGACCTTGAACCCTTCGGCATCAGCCGCCTGGAGGTAGGGATCGATGTCGCGCGTTGGATCCACCACCAGCGCCTCGCCGGTGACGGTGCACCCGACGAGGTAGCTGGCCTGGGCGAGCTTGGGATCGTAGAACCGTCTCAGGAGCACCGTGATCTTCAGCGTGAAGGATGTCTATGAAGCGACTCTTTGGATTATTCTCTACTTTCCAGCGCGATTCTCGACCCGCCGAACAAACTTCAACCCCGACCACACCTCGTCCACCGCGATCACCTTCACGTCCACCAGGCCCTGACTAAGACCCACATCCCGGATGATGTTCTCGTTCAGGTCAATCTTCACGCCCGAGGCCTGCTTGGGCCAGGAGACCCAAAGCGTCCCTTCGTCCACCAGCGCCGCCGCAAGGCGGGGGAAAGCGCCCACAAGATCGTTTCGGTTGCGGACGAACCACTGAATGAATGCTGCTGTCATCCCCAGCCGGGAATGCAGCGTAGCACCGTCCGGCAGTTTTCCAAGCAGTGACGAGTAGGCGGGCGGCGCGTTGAGCATTACGATGCTGGTACCGGGCTTGATTCCCAGCTTCTGAGCCAGGCTCCGAGTGGAGTAACCGGCGGCCATGTGCGGCTCAGACCCCGGCGGGGGGACGCATCGGCCGCCGCCCCCGAGCCAGAACCGGCCAGCTGGTTTCTATCCTGTCTCCGCGTATCCCGTAGATCACTTCGTGCAGGTGGACGGCGATGCAGACATGGTTGGGCACCACGCGAACCAGCTCGCCAACGGCGGGCCGCCAGCCGCTGTCTCCGAGGTCGAGGATGCCATGCTCCTCGGACAGGCGCTGCACGGTCACCTCCGGCCGGTCCAACAGGGCACCGAACCCGTCGCCCTCTGCCTGACCTGGCTCACGGCCCAGCGCCTTGCTGCCGGCATCGATTACCGCCTGGCCTGGTACGGCGGTGCTCACCACGGTGGCGAGCACGGTGAGTGCGCAATCGTTCCACGCGCAGGCGCCGATCTGGGCAGTGGTCCGGTCGTTATAAACGTACGTGCCGGGCCTGATCTCGGTCACGCCATCGATCTCATGGCTTCGCCAGACCGTCGGGGTCGAGCCCCCGCTCACGACCTTCGGCTCGAGGCCAGCGGCGCGTAATTTCCCAATCACCACCTGGAGTGCAGTCCCGAGCCGGTCGAGCTCGGGGGTATGGCTGGCGACCGGACCGCGGATGTGTCCCGGGTAGAACGTGATACCACGGTATTCCAGCGGCGGCATCGTTGCCACCGCCCGGGCTAGTGTCAGGACGTCCTCGATGCCGGCAAGACCGACCCGGCGGAGCCCGAGATCCAGCTCCAGGTATACCCCGATGGTCCGGCCCCGTTCCCGGGCTGCTCTGGCCAGCTGCTCCGCCACAGGGAGCGAATCGAGGGCCACCGTGAGATCGAGCCCTACGGGAAGCTCCATCAGCCGTTCCAGCTTCGAACGCCCTACTGGTGGATAAGCGAGGAGAATGTCACCGGCCACCTCGGCCATGATCTCCACTTCCAGCAGGGTGGCGCAGGTCAGCCCCACGGCTCCCCGGCGCACCTGGTCGCCGCCAACCCGCGATGACTTGTGCGTCTTGGTGTGGGGGCGGAGTGCAAGCCGGTGCGACCGGGCGTATGCCGCCATTCGGTCGAGGTTGGACTCGAGGCGATCGAGGTCCACCAGGGGAACCGGCGTCTCCAGGGCTGGAGCACCGTGAATCGAGCCGTTCATAGCTCCATGATCTCCCCGCCTCCGAGGGTATGCAAGCGTTCCGGGACTGTGCTCCCCCAATCCAGGTGGGCGTCCCCCTGTGAATTACGCCCCTTCTTGTCACACCAATGACACAAGGACATGCGCTAGCGGTGACCCCGGACCCCCAAAGACTGCGGCCCCTGTTGCTCCTGCTGCCGCTCCTCGGATGCGGACACACGGAGCCCTTCGGCACCCCGCCCACCGGAACCGACCAGCCGTTTGAGGCCGGACCCCCGGTTCGATTGACCTACAATTTGGGACCCGATCGCGGTGCCGCCTGGCTGCCCGATGGCTCTGGCATCTTGTACTCCGCGCAGCAGCTTGGACGGCCCGACAACGACGTCTGCCTCGCGCTCCTCCCTCCCGGCGGCGGGAGTCAACGGCAGCTGACCTGCGATCTCACGCCAACCGGGGCTGACTCCACCGATGCCGCCGAGTCACCCGCTCCGGCGTCCGATGGAAGACTGGCGTTCGTTGCCGTCGGTTCCCGCATCAATGCCATCCCAGCCGGAAGCGTTGCCATCTCACTGAGCTCCGTGCCCGACCCGGGCACCCGCACCCTGCTCAGGCCTCTCCCATACACACTGCCCGACGGGACCCTCCACTCCGGCGCTTCGCAGCTGCGCTGGCTGAGCCCGGACGTCCTGCTGTACCTCGGCGAGCGGGTGAACTACCGGCATACCTGTGACACCTGCAGTGAGTGGGACACGTTGACCACCGGCGTCGACGTGGTCTCCCTCGATGTGAGCCAGGCCGGGAGCACCCCTCAGCGCATCCCCGGCACCGAGAACGCATCCGGGGTGTCGGCGGGCGGAAACGCTGACGAGGTCTACTACACGCTCAGCGGCGACTCCCGAGTATTCCGCCGGACGCTCTCCACCGGCGCGGTGACGATAGTCTACGATTTTGGGGCCGCCGGAATCGCCAGAGACGTGCACGTGGTGGGAGACCGAATGGCGGCGGTTGTCGGTGGCCGAGTGGCATACGGAATCCATCCTTCATTCGGACCCATGCAGTGGGACAGCGGAGGCGTGCTGCACGTGGTGGACCTCCCATCGGGCACCGATGCGACTCTCGATGGCCCGGGATTGTTCCGCCGGCCGCAGGTCTCGCCCGCCGGCTCGGCCGTAGTCGTCGAGGTCTATCCCCTGATCATTGGTGCCAGCAACCCGCCTGATACGTTGGTAAGCCGGAGAGGCGAGCTCTACCTGTACGGGGTGCCGTGACCGCCCGGGCGATGGCGGCAACCGCTGCACTGATCCTGACCGCGGCGCTGCCGCGGGCGGCCATGGCCCAGGCGGAGGGCACCCTTGCCGGCCGAGTGCTGGATGCACGCTCCGGCAGCGGACTCCCGCAGGCGGAGGTGCTGGTGGACGACCGCCTTCGAGCCGTTACCGATACGGCCGGCGTCTACCGGGCCCGCGGCATCCGGAGCGGGTGGCACCGCATCTCGGCCCGCATCATCGGGTATCGCAGCGTGGTGCAGGACAGTGTCTTCGTCCGCGCCGGCGGCGCCGTGATGCTGGACTTTTCCCTGGAGACGAACCCGCTCGAGCTGGCTCCGCTGGTGGTCACGGCGCCGGTGGATCCGGTGCTCGACCCGCTCGCGACCGGGACGGAGCAGAAGATCAGCGCGGAGGACCTGCGCGAGCTGCCGGTGAGCTCGCTGGAGGAGGCACTGGCCTTGTCCGCGGGAAGCGTTGGCCAGAGCTATCGGGGCGGCAGGCTGGGCGAAGAGTCGTTCATTCTGGATGGGCTCGGGGTCAAGAACCAGCTCGATGCGGCCAACGGTGGACTCGGCCTCCGGATTCCGCCCGACGCACTGAGCGAGGCGTCCCTCGTCACCAACGGCTTCTCGGCTCGCTACGGGCAGGCGCTCTCCGCCCTGGTGAACGTGGTAACCAAAGACCCGGGAAACAGCTGGGAGGGACGCATCGGTTACGAGACCGATCGCCCCTTGGGTGGCAGCTGGGACCTGGGCCTGGACCGCTTCGTTGCCCAGGCAGATGGTCCCGTGATCGGGCGAGTCGGGGTCATGGCCGCCATCGACGTGGCGGGAAGGCTCGACGCCGACCCGGTGAACGCACCGGCGCCCACCGACCCTCGCGATCCGCGGACCGCCGCGCCAGCGATGCTGCCCCACAATAGCGGCGAGCAGTGGACCGGGCTCGGCAAGATCACCTTGCCGCTGACCGACGAGCTCACCTTCCGTATCCTGGGAATCCACTCGGAGGACCAGAACCTGCTCTATGACCAGGCCTACAAGTACGACCTGGCCCTTGCACCGGCGCAGCGTCTCGGGGGCAATCTGCTCAGTGGCCACGTGCAGTACGCCACCAGTCCGCGGAGCGGCAAGCCCCTGATAGCGGATCTCCGGGTCGGCCGTTTCACGCGAGAGTTTATCCGCGGTACCCTGAGTGACGAAGTAGACTATGCGTTCGGCGCACTTACCGGGCGCCGGTTCCACTTCCTGGGCGAAGACGTCGCGCGGGCGCAGGAGACGGCCAACGCTCCCATTCCGGGCCTCCGCGTGCCGGAGCCGAGCACGACGTCGCCCTGGGGAGTGCCGGCCTTCTTCGTGGGAGGGGGGTCGCACGGTGAGCTGGGCTGGAACGACTTTGGTGAGACCCGGGGACAGCTCGACGTTACTTTCGGGGCGAGCGAAAAGGTGGATCTCTACGCCGGCGCCGAGGTGACCCGGCAGCAGGTGCGCACCTTTCAACGGGCGCTGGGCTATCTGCCGGTGGGCGACAGTGTGCCGCCGACCGCGGTGTCCGACTTCTCGCCCTCGAGTGCCGCCGCATACCTCGAGGGGCAGATCCGTCTGGCCGACGTGGCGCTCACGGGAGGCCTCCGCTACGACCAGTTCGACGCCGGCAGCACGCTCGCGACTGAATCGCGTGGCTCGCAAAGCCGGCTCAGTCCTCGCTTTGCGGTGTCGACCATCCTCGCCAAGGCCACCCTCGTGGCGAGCTACGGCCACTTCTCGCAGGCGCCCGATTACCAGTACCTCTCCGATGCAGCCTTCGACGATACCACGAGAACCGGACGGTTCCGCCGCGGCAATCCCAACATCGGCTTCGAAGACGCCACCCAGTACGAGCTCAGCCTCCGGATTCGGCCC
>DATBSM010000325.1:0-4198 GCA_036559785.1 Gemmatimonadales bacterium | reverse complement strand
CCTGGAATGCGGAGTCGTCGAAGAGATACCGGCGGGTTCTGGATTCCTCGACTTCCGCCAGGCCTTCGAGTGGGCCGCTGTAGAGAATGCGCCCGCCATGCTCGCCCGCATCCGGGCCGACATCCACGACCCAGTCGGCATGGCGGACTACGTCCAGGTCGTGCTCCACAATGAACAGTGTGTTACCCGAGCTCTTGAGCCGGTCGAGCGCACTCAGCAGCGCTTCGGTATCCCGAGGATGAAGACCGGCGGACGGCTCGTCGAGCACATAGACGACGCCGAAGAGATTCGAGTGCACCTGGGTGGCCAGGCGCAGGCGTTGGAGCTCACCGGGAGAGAGGGTTGGCGTGCTGCGTTCCAATGTCAGGTAGGTCAGTCCGAGGTCGAGCAGGACGCCGAGACGGGCCTCCAAGTCCTGGGCAATACGCTGGCTGACCACCGCCTTTTCGGGATGCTCCTGGTTCAGCTTCGCTCTCCCGGGAGCGGCGCCGCCCGCATGGGGGCGGAAGATCTCGGCCAGCCGTTTCAGCGGCTGCCGGGACATATCGGCGATGTCCATGCCGGCAAATTTGACCGACAGCGCTTCCCGCCGGAGCCGCTTGCCGCCGCAGAGTGGACACACGCTGCTTTGCATGAACTGCGCCACCCGCTTCTTCATCAGCTGACTTTGGGTGTTCGCGAAGGTATGCAAGACATGCCGACGGGCTCCGGTGAAAGTGCCCATGTAACTGGGCTCCTCCTTGCGCCTGAGGGCGCGTTGCACCTCGTCGCGGGTGTAGCCGGCATAGACCGGGACCGTGGGCTGCTCATCGGTATAGAGGATCCAGTCCCTGGTTTTCTTGGGGAGGTCTCGCCAGGGACGGTCCACGTCGTGTCCCAGCGTCGTCAGGATGTCGCGTAGATTCTGTCCTTGCCATGCGGTCGGCCAGGCGGCGACGGCGCGCTCACGAATGGTCAGCGTGTCGTCCGGGACCATGGAGCGCTCGGTCACTTCATAGATGCGGCCGAGCCCGTGGCACTGAGGACAGGCTCCCTCGGGGGTGTTAGGTGAAAAGGACTCGGCATAGAGCAGTGGCTGTCCGGACGGATAGTCGCCGGCACGCGAGTACAGCATCCGAAGCAGGTTGGAGAGGGTGGTCACGCTTCCCACCGACGAACGGGTGGTGGGCGAGCCTCGCTGCTGCTGAAGCGCCACCGCCGGTGGTAGGCCGTCAATCCGGTCCACTTCCGGCACCGCCATCTGATGAAACAGGCGCCTCGCGTAGGGCGATACCGATTCCAGGTACCGCCTCTGCGCCTCGGCGTACAGCGTGCCGAAAGCCAGCGAGGATTTGCCAGAGCCGGATACCCCGGTGAAGACGACCAGCGCGTCGCGGGGGATATCGAGATCTACGTTCTTGAGATTGTGCTCCCGGGCCCCGCGAACGTGGACCAGTCCGGTGGAGTCCTTAGCTGCGGCGATTCGGGAGTATGGCCGGTCGGTTCTCATCGTTCACGCCACTTCCGGGGCCGAAGGATAATGTCAGGAAAAAAGCCTAGTTCCGGTACGACTAAACTGCTGTGTCGCATGACCCGCCCAGGAGTTCTTGAGCCGTGACCCGAGTCGCCGTCGTCGGAGCCGGCGCCGCCGGCACAATGGCGGCCATTTTTGCCGCCAGCGCCGGCGCTGAGACCCTGTTGCTGGAGCGCACCCGCGATGGGGGGCGCAAGATTCTCATCAGCGGCGGGGGGCGCTGCAACATTCTCCCTGCGCGAGTGGACGAGCGCCGGTTCGTCACCGACTCGTCGCCCAACACGCTCCGGAAGATCCTCCGTTCCTGGCCGCTGGCGGAGCAGATCGCCTTCTTCGAGGACGAGCTTGGCTTGACCCTGGTCGAGGAAGAGGAGTCGGCCAAGCTGTTCCCGGCATCGAATCGCGCGCGCGACGTGCGCGACGGCCTGCTGGCGCTGGCGGCTCGCCGGGGTGCGCAGTTCCTTCCCGCCACGACGGTTACCGGCTTCGCTCCAGCGGCCGGCGGGTGGAAGGTGGAGCGCGACGGCACGGCGCCTCTCACGGTGGACGCGGTGATCGTGGCCAGCGGGGGGCTCTCGGTACCGAGCACGGGAAGCGACGGCCGTGGGCTCGCGATGCTCGAGGGGCTGGGACATACCGTCCATACCACCTACCCCGCCCTCACGCCGGTAGTGGCGGATCCGCCAGTGTTCGGCGCGCTCGCTGGAGTCTCGTTGCCGGTGATCATTACGGCCAGCGACGGCAGTCGTCAGGCAAGCGCGACCGGCGGGTTCCTCTTTACCCATCGGGGCTACAGCGGCCCGTCGGTCCTCGATGTCTCCCACATCGTAGCGCGCTCCCGAATGGAGGGAAACAGCGAGGCCCGCCTCTCAGTGCGCTGGACCCGTCTGGACGAGGCCGCGTGGGAGGCGGCACTCAAGCCGGAGGGAACCCGAACCGTGGCGGGCGCGATCCGGCGCGAGCTGCCTGACCGTTTGGCCGACACGCTGGTCGAGATGGCTGGTGTGCCGCAGTCCAGGCCGTTGGCGCAGCTGGGGCGGGAGGAGCGGTTCCGGTTGATCACCGTGCTGGTACGCGGCGAGCTCCCCTGGACTGGGGATGAGGGCTACAAGAAGGCGGAAGTGACTGGGGGAGGCGTGAGTCTGGCGGAGATCGATCCCCGGACCATGGAGAGCCGGCGGCACCCGGGTCTTTACCTGTGTGGCGAGGTGCTGGACGCGTTCGGGCCGATCGGCGGGTACAACTTCCTCTGGGCCTGGGCCACCGGCCGGGCGGCGGGACAAGCTGCCGCCCGCTAGGAGTGCAGCAGTCGCACAGTGGCGTTTATTAAGGTCTTCCGAGCAAGAGTTTCCCCTGCCAGCTTTCCACCTGTAGCGAATCGCCTACCTGCCGCGCGCTCAATGACTGGAGGACCAGCGCCCCGCGGCGGCTCGGCGTGACAACCTCGAGGCGAAGATCTTCAAGGGGAATGTCATTCCGGAGGAGAAGCGGTTTCCCCGCGAGCTCGCGCGCAAGCCGACCGAGGTCAAATGTCAGTGAGTCGGCCCCAACTGCCACATGGGCCACGGAGGACCCCGTGTCGAACGACACGCTCAGGGAGTCCGATCCCGCGAGCCGCGGCCTCGTGTCTGAAGCCGATACATCCAGTATCCAGTCATATCCTGCAGTTGGCGTGGCCACGTCCGGCCGGGCATTTAGGTGAACTCCATCTCTCCGGTCTCTGGACTCCGAGTACCCCCAGGTATAGGTCAGGTGAGCGACAGCGAGGATGCGTTCCCCAGCCTTCTCGCGATGCTGGTGGGATACGGCAGCCGAATCCCAATCTACATTGGGTAGCGCACCAGGAATCGCCGCGGCTACCGCCTCGCGGTCGCCATGCTCGAGCAAAAACCGCAAGGCAGCACTGGCTTCGCTGTCGGTCTTCGTGCTCTCGTGCGGCCCGGTAACCAGCTGAGCGAGGCGCCGGCTTTGGCTCCGGACAGAGAGCGCGGTGACGCTGAGCGGTCCATACAGCGTGATCAGCAGAAGGGCGGCGAGGGTCACCGGAATTCGGCGAATCCCGGTCTCCTGACGCAAGGTGTAGTTGATAGCGATGGCAAGGAGCCAGAGGCCGAGCAGGATTCCGAGGAGGCGGGGCTCGGTCAGGCCGTATGGCAGGACGCGTTTCCAGAACGCTACCAGGAGCATCGCGGCCGACGGAATCAGCCCGATAAAAAGCCAGCGGGTATATGTTCGAATCCAGCCCTCCCCAGCGTCGTCCCGGAGCGGGTGCACCAGCAGGAAGCCGAGCAGTCCGGCCGCCGCCACGCTGGTGACGAGCCAGCCGATCCACCCGGAAGGCCACTCTCCGCCCACCACGATCTTGACCAGATACGCGAGCAGGATGACGAGATAGGTAAAGACCAGTGGGGTCAGGATGTACTGGGCGAAGACCTTGAGGACCCTGGGGTAGGTGGTATCGCCCGCCAGACCAGCCAGGCCACGGGGGACGTCAGCCAGGAAGATCCAGGTGTTCACCACAAAGAGTATGACGATGCCGAGCCGTGGGTACAGCACCTCGGGTACATCCACCCCGAAGAGTTGGTCGAGCGCGCCCAGGGCAATCGCCAACCCTATGAAGAGCACGAGCGAGAACAATCCGGCTCGGAGAATCGCCAGGAAGAGCCGGCGGTTGTACTGCCAGAA
>DATBSM010000324.1:0-8107 GCA_036559785.1 Gemmatimonadales bacterium | reverse complement strand
GGACTGGGGCCAGCTGGACTACTTCATCGTGGATCTCCCGCCCGGGACGGGAGACGCCCAGCTCTCGCTGGTCCAGGGCACCCATGTCGCCGGTGCGGTCATTGTGACCACGCCGCAGGAAGTGGCGGTGGGCGATGCCCTCCGCGGCGCCAAGATGTTCGAGCGGGTGGGTGTGCCGGTGCTGGGTGTGGTCGAGAACATGAGCGGGTTCACAGATCCCGAAACCGGCAGGAAGTTCGACCTCTTCTCTTCCGGAGGCGGTCAGCGCCTGGCGGACGAAATTGGGGTCCCCCTCCTGGGCACCGTGCCGCTGCAGCCCCAGCTCGCCGCGCTGGCCGATGTCGGTGAGCCAATTTTAATCGCCCAGCCGAACAGCCCTGCCGCGGTAAGCCTGCGCCAGATCGCCAGCAGCATCCAACAAAAGACGGCTGGCCGGAGTGCATCGCTGCCGATTCTCAGGGGATAAGGCGTGAGCGGTCCCCGCATGTCCATCATCACCCTCCTGACGGACTTCGGAAGCGCAGATCATTACGTCGCGGAGGTAAAGGGTGTTCTGCTCACCCGCGCGCCGGGAGTCACGCTGGTGGACGTCACCCACGGCATACCGCCTGGCGACGTCCGCTCGGGGGCCTACGTCATTGGCCGAACCTGGCACCGCTTCCCGGCCGGCAGCATCCACCTGGCGGTGGTGGACCCCGGCGTCGGCACGCCGCGGCCGGCGCTCGCCTTCGGCGCTCATGGCCACTTCTTTGTCGGTCCCGATAACGGGGTGTTCACCCCCGTACTGCACGACGCCGAGGTGGAAGCGGTCCTGCTGCCCACGCCCGATGCCGCGTCGCCCACATTTCACGGCCGGGACGTCTTTGCTCCCGCCGCAGCGGGGCTGGCGAATGGACTCCCGTTGGACACGCTGGGGCAGCCGCTGGGCGGGATCCCGGAACGCCTGGCCTATACCGCGCCGCACTACGAGGGCAAGACCGTGGTGGGCGAGGTGGTCTATGTCGATCGATTCGGCAGCCTGGTGACGAACCTGACGTCGGAGCTGGTGCCGACATACGCCAGGCTCGAGGTGGAGGACCTCGATCTCGGGCCCCTTCGCCGCACCTACAGCGACGTCACGGCCGGTGGGCTGCTCGCCTATGTCGGCTCCGGTGGGGCAATCGAGATTGCGGTCCGCAACGGCTCGGCCGCGCGGCGGTTGGGTGTTGGGGTAGGAGGGAGAGTTCGGGCTCGGTTGGGTTAGCCCGTTTCCTCGGTGCCGTTCGTCCCTGCGTCCTTCATCGTTGTCCGCGCGCGCCGGAACTTCTCACCTAGCCGCAGCCCGAATCTCCATAGTTTACGAATCAGCAGCACCGAGATGACTACCAGCACAAGCACGATTCCCGCCGTGAGCAGGGGGTGCTGCGCCGCCATCCAAACCAGAAACACCGCCAGTCCATCCTCTAGAATGCTGAGCGCCCAGTTGCTCACCGGCTCCGGGCTGGTATTGGCCGCAGCCCGGGCGCTGGCTTTGGCGCCGTGGGAGGTCAGCGCCACGCTACCCGCCAGGAGTGCTGCGCCGATCTTGTATTCCTCGGGCACGTTGCCGAAGGCGCTATAGGAGAGGATCGCGGCGGCCGGAGGACGGATAAAAGTGTGCAGCGCGTCCCACGCGCTATCGACGTAGGGGATCTTGTCGGCGATGAACTCGACCAGGAAGAGCGTGATTGCCACGCCCAGGACGATCGGGTGGGTCAGGACTTGGAGCGAGTCGGGAAGCTGGACCAGGCCAAGCCGCTGCATCAGGCCGGCCGTGGCCACGGTGGCGTACAAGTTCAGCCCGGAGGCGAACGAGGTGCCGAGGGTGAAGCCGAGCGTCTCGAGGGGGGACATTTCTACAAACTAAAGGCGTGAGCTGCAACAACGTAAGCGGGGAAAGAACAACGTGAGCGGGGCTGCCGACGAGGTCCCTTCCCGCTCACGCTCTTTTTTCCCTGCTCACGCTGTTCATTCCCCGCCTACTCCACCCACTCCACGTTCACGCCACCCATTGCGGTCGTGAGGTCGATACTCAGGCGCCGCTCGGCGCTGTCGTAGTTGGGGGACACGAACGAATCGCCGCGCCGAAGCAAACCGGCGGCCTCGAAGCTGGTCAGAAACTTGTCCATTGCCAGCCGGACCCCAACGCGTTTCGGCAGTCGCAGCGTGATCTCGCCGACTGCCATCTTGACCTCCACGTGTGCGCTGGAGCTCCAGACCCCGCTGAAGTCGAGGAGCATGGTCCCCATGCCACCCTCGAAGTCGATCTCGTCGCACCGGCTGTTCCCCAGTCCCAATATCGAGACCTCGGCGGCGCCGGCACTGAACCCGGCATGCCGGCAACGCATGCCATTGGGGCGGGAGAAACGCACCGTCGCGCGGCTGGCACCGGTCTTGAGATCGAGATCGGCGATCCGGAGGCCGCCCAGCTCGACATCGGCATCCACCGCGCCGAGGCTGAGATCGAGGGCGAGATCGGCCCGAGGTGAGATGGCGACGGTGGCGAGCTGCCTGAGCTGGTTACCCGAGACGACGCGTACGCCTCCCTCGCCGGCTGCCCGGAGCCCGAGGACCACCGTGCTGCTGGAGGGATCGAAGTCACTCACCGGTACGAAACGGTCTTCGTCGTAGGAGAGGTTCATGCGGTAGAGCTCGCCCGGCTGGCCCGGCTCGAGCCGGAGACTGCCGGCTCCATACTCTACCCGCGCATTCAGGCGGGTTTCTCCATGCAGCTGCCGGAAGGTGCTGAAGGGGCGCATGGTTTGGGCCTGCGCCGCTCCCGCCCACAGGAGTAACCCGAATGGCAGCGCTGCCCGCACGCTCAAAGCCCGCGCGAGGGTGTGCGGGTGCCCGGCCGTCGGCCGGCGGGAACGCCGAATTGGGGTGTGGCCCAGAGATACTCATCGGTGAGCGCCTCGGGCGGGAACAGGCGGCCCGAGAAGTTCTCCTTGATGCCGGCGCGGCTGAGCAGCGCGGCGCCGAACCCCGCGGTTCCCAGCAGCCAGCTGATGAAAAACGCCGCGCCCCAGACGATGCTGCCGGCTACCGGAACCCAGCCGAACAAGGCCCACGCCGCCCACAGACTGGCCAGGGCCACCAGGCCGACGAGCAGATAGCGATAGCTGTTGGGCGATCCGATGATCACGCCCAGGGCCATCCGTCGCCGGGTGTAGGTCTCACCCATGGCGTGCGCCACCGCGAGATAACCTCCCACGACCCCCACGACGACGAGCATGGCGAACACCGCGATGGCGAACGGCAGCAGCAGAATTCCCGCAACACTGAGTATCAGGCCCACGACCAGCATCCCGAACGTCGGCAGCAGCAGGATCTGTCCCAGCAGGCCGGTGACGAACGCCCGTCCGAACGAGTGGGACACCGTATCCGACACCACTTCGAGGTTCTGCCGGCCGAACATCACCAACCCAAAACCGAGCACGGACAGAGTAAGAAAGACGCCGAGGACGCCGGCCAAACGACGAAGTACGCTCTGAAACGGGCTCAACCGTTCCGACTGCGCCTGTCCGACCGGCGTAGGGATGGCCGACCGCAGGGTGCGCACTTCGCCGCCGATCTCGCCTCCCCGGTCGCGCACCTCCCCACCCAGCGAAAGGATGTCGCCCGTCACCACTCCGCCGGGGTGAACCACCACATCTCCCTTTACGGTCACCAGATTACCCCTCAGGGTGCCGTAGACATCCGCGTTCCCATCCACCACGAGCAGGTGCCCGGTGAGGCTTTCGGCGGAGCCCACGCTGTAGTCGCCCCGGCGCGCGGTGCCGCCCGGGATGGTGACCCGGAGGTCGGCGCCGGGCTGCAGCGCGGTGCGGAGCCGGTCTTCGATTACCGTGGGCTGGCTGAGATCGCCGAGGTCGATGGTGTGGCCACCTAGAGGAATGGCCTGAGGGCGGGGGCGTGCTGCGGAGCGATCCTGCAGACCGACCCGCGCCGAGACGTCGGAGACGAGACTCCAGAAATCATTCATCAATTCCGCCGCCCCGGCGCGCGCGAGCGGCGTCTCGGCCTGACCCGACCGCCCGGCAACTACCAGGAGGAGGGCGACGAGACCCAGTGTCCGTTTAGATCCCGGCATGGGCCACCTGCTGGGTCGGAAGAGCCAGAAGGCGGCGCAGCGCGAACACCCCGCCCAGATAGGCGAGAGAGGCCAGCGCCGACCCGATCGCGAGGCGGACTGGGTTGTCTACCAGCGAGCGGATCCCGCTGTACCAGGGCTGCTCGATCAGGTTGGACGCCAGCCCGCGCAGGCCGAGCCAGGCAACCTGCCCACCCTGGGCGAGGAGCCAGTTTCCAATCGAAGCGATGGTTTCCTGGTGGGTGAGGCTCCAGCCGATGCTGCCAGCCATTGACCCCAACAGCAGCAGGGCCACACTCGCGGCGATGGCAACCGACTTTCGGGTGGCGAAGAGTCTCCGCTGGGTGGCCTGGAATGAGCGAATAGCGAAGGGGTCGGGGACTACGACGGAGGCCATGACCCGGTCGGCAAAGTCCGCGGCCGGGCTCACGAGCGGGAGCGCGCTGATCTGCTCCACGATCTCACGCTCGGCATGGGCTCGCTCGAGGCAGGCCTGGCACTGATCCAAGTGCTCTTGCCAGGTCCGAGCGAGATTTCCGGCGAGCCAGGAATCGATCTCGTCCGGCGACAGGTGGGCTCCCGAGGGTCGGGTCATAAGTGGACCCCTCTACGTTGAGGAAGAAGTGAAGGTTTCATTCTTTGAGGTGGGCGAGGGAGAGGCGCAGCTCGTTGCGGGCACGGTGGATGTAGGTTTTCACCGTGCCGAGCGGGAGGTTCAGGATTTCGGCAATTTCTTCATAGGGGCGCCCCTCGACATGGCGCAGCAGGATACAGGACCGGTACTCCGGCCGGAGGGAGCCGATGGCCGCCTCGATGGCGCCACCCAGCTCCTTAGCCTCGACCGTGTCGAGCGGAGACTCCTGACGGGCGCCGATCTGCAGCGCGGTGGCCTGCATGGCTTCTGGGGTTTCGGCGTGGGGAGACCCGTCGAGCGACAGCGTGTCGAGCTCACGGCGGCGCAGGTGATCGATGGCTGTGTTGTTCCCGATCTTGAAGATCCAGGAGGAAAACTTGAACTCCGGGCGGTAGGAATCGATGGCGTTGAGCGCCTTGACGAAGGTCTCCTGGGCGAGATCCTCGGCCAGCTCCCGGTCGCGGACCATGCGGAAAAGCAGGGCAAACACAGGCCGCTCGTACCGGCGGATCAGCTCGCGATAGGCCGCCTCCTGGCCGGCGCGGGCCAGCAGGACGACCTCCTGATCGCTGAGACCGCCCCATTCGGGACGGCTGCTAGCCAAGGGAGGCTCTGCTTGCCAAGGGGCTTCCAGCGGGACTACATTCAGCGCCTATGTTAGCCTCGGATCGTCAGTTACCCGTTTCAGGCGGTCCGGAAAAGCGGGCCTATGTCCGCTCCATCTTCACTGCCATCGCTCCCACGTACGACCGGCTCAACCGCATTATCAGCTTTCGATTCGACCAGGGCTGGAGGCGGACCGCTGTCGCGCGGCTCGGGTGGGAACGAAAGCCGGAAGGAATCTACCTCGACCTCTGTGCTGGAACCCTGGATTTTGGCACCGCGCTCGCCCGCCAGCGTGGGTTTCGGGGGCGAATCGTGGGGGCCGATTTCGTGCAGTCGATGCTGGAGCAGGGCCGCGACAAGTCCGCTCTCCTCGACCCGGTGGCAGCCGACGCGCTGGAGCTGCCGTTCCCTGACCAGGCCTTCGATGGTGCGATGATCGGCTGGGGAGTTCGGAACCTGGTGGATCTCGACGCCGGCCTGGCAGAGGCAGCTCGGGTGCTCAAGCCAGGAGCCAGGCTCGTGATCCTGGAAATGGCGGTTCCCCAGCAACGCCTGCTCCGCACCGGCTTTCAATTCTACTTCCGGCGGATCATGCCCTGGATCGGTCGCTGGATCTCGAAACATACGACGGCATATAGTTGGCTACCAGAGTCGGCCCGGGTCTTTCCCGCCCCGGTGGAGCTCGCCCGTCGCATGACGACGCAGGGCTTCATGGCGGTCGAGTACCGACTGTTCATGGGCGGGGTGTGCGCCATGCACGTGGGGACAAAAGCGTAATGGCTCTCAACAATCTCCGCGACTTCATCAAGTCCATCGACCGCATCGGCGAGCTGGTGCGCGTCACCCACCCCGTGCGCGCCAGACTGGAGATAGCCGAGATAGCCGACCGGGCCATGAAGAGCGCCGGCGGAGGGCCCGCGCTGCTGTTCGAGCATGTGCTGCTGGAAGACGGCCGGCGCAGCGCCCAGCCGGTGGCTATCAATCTCTTCGGCTCGATGCGCCGGATGTGCCTCGCGCTCGGTACGGAGAAGCTGGACGACATCGGCGGGCGCATCTCCGAGATGCTGAACCTCAAGGTTCCCGAGGGCCTCTTCGGGAAGCTCGCCATGCTGCCGAAGCTGGCCGAGATCGGCAAGTTTCCTCCTCGGCTCAAAGGAGGCCGGCCCGCCTGCCAGGAGGTGGTGCAGCGCGACGACGCGGTAAACCTGGACGAGATTCCCTTCCTCACTACCTGGCCCGGGGACGGCGGCCGCTACATCACCCTCCCGATGGTGATCACCACTGATCCCACCCGGGGAATCCGCAACGTGGGCATGTATCGGGTCCAGGTGATCGGGCGGAACACGCTCGCGATGCACTGGCAGCGCCACAAGGTGGGGGCAGCGCACTGGCGCGAGATGGCCGCGCGGGGCGAGCGCATGCCGGTGGTGATCGCGCTGGGCGGAGATCCCGCGAGCATCTACTCCGGCTCGGCGCCGCTTCCTCCCACGATCGATGAGTTTCTGTTCGCCGGCTTTCTCCGGGGGCAGCCGGTCGAGCTGGCCAGGGCAGTCACCAGCGACCTCGACGTGCCGGCCGAAGCGGAGCTGGTGCTGGAGGGATACATCGACCCATCAGAGGAGTTGGTGCTGGAGGGGCCCTTCGGCGACCACACCGGCTTCTACTCCCTGGCCGACTACTACCCCAAGGTGCACGTTACCGCCGTCACCTCCCGGCGCGATCCAATCTACCCCGCCACCCTGGTGGGCCGACCGCCCATGGAAGACTTCTACCTCGGCCACGCCACCGAGCGGATCTTTCTGCCGCTGCTCAAACTCACGATTCCCGAGATCGTGGACTACCACATGCCCGCTCCCGGGATCTTTCACAACCTGGTATTCGTCTCGATCGACAAGCGGTACCCTGGCCAGGCCTACAAGGTGATGAACGCGCTCTGGGGACAGGGCCTGATGTCGCTCGCGAAGGTGCTCGTCGTGGTGGACAAGGAGGTAAACGTCCAGGATCCGGACGAGGCGTGGTGGGTCGCGCTCAACAACATCGACCCCGAGCGCGATGTACGTTTTACCATGGGCCCCATGGATGTGCTGGACCACTCCAGCCGGGGATTCACCTACGGCAGCAAGATGGGCATCGATGCCACCCGGAAATGGAAGGAAGAGGGGTTCGACCGGGAGTGGCCCGAGCTGATCACTATGGATGCGGAGACCAAGCGAAACGTGGATGCGATGTGGGATAAGCTGGGGATCAAGCTGGCGGACGGGCGGTCAGGCGGACAGGCGGGCAGGCGGTCAGAGACACAATGAGCAGCGTTCCCCCTGTCCATCCGTCCGCCGGTCCGGCCGTCCGCCCGTCTCGCGAAGCGCAGACATTCTCCGGCCAATCCCTCCTGGTCCGCTACATCAACTTCGTCAAGCTGCCGCACACGCTGTTTGCCCTGCCGTTCGCCCTGCTCGGCGTGCTGGCGGCCTCCCGCCTGGAGCAGGTAACGCCGCGGGATGTCTTTCTCGTAGTGCTTGCCTTTTCGGCGGCCCGCTGGGCCGCGATGGGGTTCAACCGGATCGCGGACCGGGCGTTCGACGCGCGAAACCCCCGAACACTCAATCGTGAGCTGCCCCGGGGAAGCCTCTCCCTCACCCAGGCCTGGGTCTCGGTGGGTGTTGCTGCCACGCTGTTCGTCCTCGCCGCCGCCATGCTCAACCCTCTGTGCCTGATGTTGAGTCCCGTCGCGCTTGCCTGGATCCTGCTGTACAGCGTCT
>DATBSM010000323.1:0-2894 GCA_036559785.1 Gemmatimonadales bacterium | reverse complement strand
CCCGAACCGATACATGCACAGCCCCAATGAGATGGTGGCGCTGGAGGATCTGGATCGAACTGCGCGCCTGCTGGCGGCTTTTGCCCGGAAACTGAATCCCGACACCAGCTTCGTGCCGCGATAGCGGGCACGATCTATATTCCCCCTTCTATGTGGCGTACCGTTTTGCTCGGCACCATGCTGAGCCTCGCGTCCCTCGCTGATTCGCTCCAGGCCCAGCGCCCTGAACCTCCCCGCCTGCTCGACGACATCAGATTCCTGAGTGACGACCGGCTCCAGGGCAGGATGACCGGCTCTCGCGGGGCCGACTCGGCCGCCGCGTACCTGGCTCGGAGATTCTCTCAGGTCGGGCTCCAACCGGCCGCGGGAGGATGGTTCCAGTCATTCACAGTGGGCCGAGAAGCGCCGGCCACCAGACCGTCACAAGGCGCCCCGCTGGTAGGCAAGAACGTGGTCGGCATTCTTCCGGGCCGGGACCCGGTGCTGCGTAATCAGACGGTCATCCTCGGCGCCCATTACGACCATCTCGGACTCGGCGGCTTCGGCAGCCTGGACCCCGACAGCACCGGCCTGGTGCACAACGGCGCCGATGACAACGCCTCGGGGGCGGCCGCGCTGATCCAGGTGGCCGCCCGCCTGGCCGCCTCGCCGCCGGCCCGCACGGTGGTGTTCATCGCCTTCAGCGGAGAGGAGCTCGGACTGTTGGGCTCCGCGTACTATGTCAAACACCCGATTTACCCTCTGACCAGCACGCTCGCCATGGTCAACCTCGACATGGTGGGGCGGCTCCGTAACGGCCGTCTCATCGTGTTCGGTGCTCGCAGCGCCAAGGAGTTTCCCGCCCTGCTCGACTCGCTAAACTGGTACGCCGGTCTCGATATGAAGGCGCAGGGCGACGGCTACGGGCCCAGCGATCACTCGTCCTTCTACGCAGCCAAGCGGCCCGTCCTCCACCTCTTCACCGACCTGCACGAGGATTACCATCGCACCACCGACGATTGGCAGAAGGTGAACTACGATGGACTGAAGCGGGTGGCGGACTTCAGCCTGGGCCTGGTGACTGCACTGGCCAACCGCACGAAACCACTGACCTTCCTGGACCTCCCGGCCCCTCCCACGAGCCAGACGGAGCCGCCGCCATTGGGCACTCCCGGGTACGGCGCCTATCTCGGGACCGTGCCTGACATGACCGGGACCCCGGGCGGCGTGCGTCTGGTGGGCGTGCGCGCCGGAAGCCCGGCCGAGAAGGCGGGCCTCCGAGGTGATGACATCATCACCCGCATCGGCAGCACCGAGACGCCTGACCTGCAGGCCATGACGGACGCGCTCCGAAGCCACAAACCGGGCGAGGTCGTGGAGATCCTGGTGCGGCGTGGCGCCAGAGTCACGACTCTTCAGGCGACGCTTGGCATCCGGGGGGGCTAGCCATGCCTGTGCTTGACGGGGGCAGGGTGGTGGCGGCATTGCGGGGAGCGTTCGCCCGCAGCGTAACGCGGGAAGAGCTGCTCCGCACCGCAGCGGAGAAGATCCGCGCCGCCGGCGCTCCCTACACCTCGGTCTACCTCTACATGCTGCACGGCAACGAACTGGTGCTGGAGGCCTTTGCCGGCCGGGAAACCGATCATACCCGGATCCCGGTTGGCACCGGAGTGTGCGGAACCGCGGTTGCCAGTGGCCTCGACCAGAACGTGCCGGACGTGACCGCGGTGGGGAACTACCTCGCGTGCAACACCTGGACCCGCTCGGAGCTCGTGGTGCTCATCCGGCGGGGCACGACGATATTGGGCCAGATCGACATTGACAGCGACGTCCCGGATCCCTTCACCAGGGATGAAGAGGCTCAGGTGAAACAGGTCGCGGATGCGCTCGGGATACTGTTGTGAAGGTTTTGCTGGCTATGAGCTGCACCCGTGAGATTCGCGGCGTCACCCTCTTCGAGCGCCGGATGGGCAGCGGTCCGCCAACGGTCGTGCTCCACGGCGGTCCCGGCGCACATCACGATTACCTGCTTCCCGGCTTCGATGCGCTCGCCAGGGGACGGGAGCTGATCTACTACGACCAGCGTGGTGGCGGGCGATCAGCCGTGTCGCGGGAAACGCCGGTGGGCTGGAGAGAGCAGGTGGCCGACCTCGAAGCGCTCCGCCAGGTGTGGGAGCTGGAGCGGCTCACCCTCGCCGGCTATTCCTGGGGCGGGCTCCTCGCTCTGCTCTATGCCGTCGAATTCCCTGACCGAGTGTCGAGCCTGGCGCTGGTCTCCCCCGCTCCCGCCTGGCGGGCGGCTCGCGTGGAGTTCGAGCGGCGCTTCGCCGAGCGGAACCTCGCGGCCGCGCTGCAGCGAGAGCGAGCCGCGCTACGTGAGAGTGGACTGCGCGAGCGTGACCCCGAGGCGTACGCCCGGAAGCTCTTCGAGCTTTCGGTAACCCCGTACTTCTCCGACCCGACCCGCGCACACGACTTGACGCCGTTCCGGGTGACCGGCCGCACCCAGCAGGAAGTCTGGTCCAGTCTGGGCGACTTCGACCTCCGCCCGGCGCTCGCCAGCCTGTCCCTTCCAGCCCTGGTTATCCACGGCGAGGACGACCCTATCCCGCTCGCCACAGCCAAGTCGCTCGCCAGTCTGCTTGGCGCGAAATTTCATCGGCTGCCGCACTGCGGGCACGTTCCGTATGTCGAGGCACACGAGGAATTTGTACGGCTGTTAGATGCGTTTCTGCCCCGTCAGCTGGGAGCTGGGAGCTAGGAGCTTGGCACTCCCAGCTACATTTCAGCATGCTCCGCCCTACCCCTTTCGATCTTGTCTTCGGCCGGTCAGCGCAGGAGGTCTTCCCGAAAATCAGGCGGGCGCTGGAGGAGGCCGGGCACGACCCACGCGACCGCGACCACTTCTTGATGCT
>DATBSM010000322.1:0-2277 GCA_036559785.1 Gemmatimonadales bacterium | reverse complement strand
CTGCCGGAAGGGGTGACCATCGCGAGCGTGATGGTGGCCGGTGGCCAGAGTCGCAGCCGAGCCATCGGCGCGGCCGCCATACTCGGCGGAGCAACGGTCCTCGGCGTCCTGCTGACCGAGCAGATCGGCCCGCTTGCCCGCCATGGACTGGCGCTATCCGGAGGGGTGACTCTCTACGTGGCCGCCTCCAACCTGGTGCCGGAGTTCCAGGCCAAGCGGGGCTGGCTCTCGGGTCTGGCGTTCGTCGGGGGAGCCGTGGGATTCTTCCTGACCGAGCTACTGCTGGAGGGGTGGGTGGGGTAGATGCCGAAGAAACGCTCTTCCCGTCAAAGCACGCTCTTCACCGCCGGCCGCGAGACTCGGCCACTGGCGGCGCGGATGCGACCGGCGACGCTGGACGAGTTCGTGGGCCAGGAGCACCTGTTGGGCTCCGGGAAGCCACTCCGCGACGCCATCGAGCGCGGCGCCCCCGGCTCGATGATCTTCTGGGGCCCACCGGGCAGTGGTAAGACCACCCTGGCTCACCTCGTGGCCAGCTCGACCGAGCGGGTCTTCGTGCCGTTCAGCGCGGTGACCGAGGGAGTTCCCCGGATCAGGGAGATCGTAACCGAGGCGCGCGAACGGCTCGAGTCCGGGGGCGAACAGACCATCATGTTCGTGGACGAGATTCATCGGTTGAACAAGGCGCAGCAGGACAGCCTGCTGCCGCCAGCGGAAGACGGCACTCTTACCCTGATCGGCGCCACCACCGAGAATCCCAGCTTCGAGGTGATTGGCGCGCTGCTCTCGCGGACGCGGGTATTCGTCCTCCAGCCGCTCGGTTCCGAGGCTATCGAGCTCCTGCTCCAGCGCGCCCTTGCCGACACCGAACGTGGCCTGGGCGGGTCACGCCTGACGGTGGAGCCCGCCGCGCTGACCCTCATGGCGGTCGAAGCCGACGGCGATGCGCGGCGCGCCCTGACGGTGCTCGAAGCCGCCGCCCTGCACGTTGGCGAGGGAGGGACAGTCACGGTTGACAACGCCCGGGAGGCGATGCAGAAACGATTCGCCCGCTACGACAAGGCCGGCGAGGAACACTTCAACCTGCTCTCCGCCTATCACAAGTCGCTGCGGGGAAGCGACCCTCAGGGGGCGCTCTACTGGATGGCCCGGATGCTGGATGGTGGCGAGGACCCGATGACGCTCTTTCGCCGGGCCATTGCGATGGCGGCGGAAGACATCGGTCTGGCCGATCCCAACGCCCTCCTCATGGCGGTAGCCGCGCGCGACGCGTTTCACATGCTGGGTCCTCCGGAGGGGTATCTCCCTCTGGCCGAAATGACCATCTATCTGGCCACGGCGCCCAAGTCGAACAGCGCCAAGGTTGCCCTGGGTGCGGCTCTGGAGGCCGCGCGCGAGACGCCGGCCGCCCCGGTGCCGCTGCACATTCGTAACGCCCCGACCCCGCTGATGAAGGAGCTGGGCTACCACCAGGGCTACCGCTACGCCCACGACTCACCAGATGCCTATCTCCCCCAGGAATACCTGCCCGACACGCTTCGGGGCCAGACGTTTTACACCCCGGGTACGTTCGGTCACGAGAAGAAAATCGCCGAGAGGCTGGAGTGGTGGGCGAAACTGAAGGGCGGCGAAGAAAAGCGTGAGCGGGAAGAGAACGGCGTGAGCGGGAGCGAAGAGTAGCAGCGAGGAACTACCGGAGCCGGGAGTGGGTATATTCGAATCATGACGTCCCCTGTTCCCCGAGCGCTATGAGCGCCCGTCTCCTCTGTCCTCTGCTCGGCCTGTTGACCTCTATCGGTCGGTTACCTCGCCGTCCCCGGATCCTCTCAATGACAAGGCAGGTTCCCCTATCCGACCAATGATCCCGGTCCGCGATCCTGTCGAGCGCGCGGTGCTCGTGGCTGCGCCCCGTAAGGGATCTAAAGACGCACGACATATCACCGAACATCTGGAAGAGCTGACCCGGTTGGTGGATACAGCCGGCGCTGAGGTGGTGGGGCGCATCTCGCAGCACATCGCATCGCCCAACCCTGCCACGCTCATCGGAGAAGGAAAGGTCGAGGAGGTCGCCAGCGAGGTGGCCGCCACCGACGCCACTCTCGTCATCTTTGACGAGGAACTCTCACCGGTGCAGGGTGCCAACCTGGAGCGCGAGCTCAAGGTGCGCGTCATGGACCGGGCCGAAGTCATCCTGGACATCTTCTCGACCCGGGCTCGCAGCCACGAGGCCAAGCTCCAGGTGGAGCTGGCGCAGCTGGAGTATCTCCTGCCCCGGCT
>DATBSM010000321.1:0-3301 GCA_036559785.1 Gemmatimonadales bacterium | reverse complement strand
GCGCAGCAGCCGCACAACAACGTGGCGCGGGTGGCGTACCAGGCGCTGGCCGCGGTGCTGGGCGGCACCCAGTCGCTCCACACCAACGCGCTGGATGAGACCCTGGCGCTGCCCACCGAGGAAACGGTTCGCATCGCGCTCCGCACCCAGCAGATCCTGGCCTATGAGACCGGGGTGCCCAACGTGGCCGATCCGTTGGGCGGGTCGTACTATCTGGAGGCGCTCACCGACGGACTGGAGCGCGAGGCCGAGGGACTGTTCGCCGAGATCGAGGCCCAGGGCGGCGTGGTCAAGGCGATCGAGTCCGGCTGGTTCCAGCGCCAGATCGCCCACTCGTCCATGCGGTTCCAGTCCGAGCTGGAGCAGGGGCGGCGCACCATCGTGGGCGTGAACGACTTCGTGGAGGAGGCGGAGGCCCCGGTGGAGATCCTCCGGGTGGGTGGCGAAGCGGAAGTGACCCAGTGCAAGCGCATGGCTCGGCTCCGGGCCCAGCGAAACCCTGAGCTAGTGGCTGAGCGGCTCGAGGCGCTGGGCCGGGCTGCTACCAACGACGAGAACATCATACCCGCCATGCTGGATTGCGCGCGTGCCTACTGCACGCTCTACGAGATCCGGCATGTGCTCGAGGAAATTTATGGGAGCTATAGGGAGCCGATCTTCTTCTAGAAGGCGGGAAGGGCGGGAAAGTCGGGAAGGACGGGAAGGACGGGAAAGTCGGGAAGGACGGGAAGGAAGGGAAGGACGGGAAGGATTGAATGGGAACGGAGCGCAACCAAAGGCGACTGGTGCGTTCCCGTCGCCCGAGCTGCTGGACCGGCTCACCCACGTTGAGCCCGGCGGGCACCGGGTGGTGACCTGCTACCTGAAGCTGGAGCCCCGGGACCGCTCCCGCGGCAAGTACCTGATCAAGGTCAAGAATCGGGTGAAGACCGCGCTCCAGGCCTTGCCTCGGCTCAAGTTGGAGCGCCGCATCGCCGACGAAGTCGCCCGCGACCTCGACCGGGTGCAGCAGTTCCTCAAGAGCCCGGGGAATCTGCCCCACACCCAGGGCCTGGCCATCTTCGCCTGCGAGGGGATCGGCCTGTTCGAGACCGTCGCCCTGCCGGTGGTCCATCGCTCCCGGCTTTCGGTGGATGCGAGCCCCCTGGTGCGCGAGCTGGCCTCGGTCGAAGACGAGTTCGGCCGCCTGCTCACCGTGGTCCTCGATCGGAGCCGAGCCCGATTCTTCGAGGTGACCGCCCACGACATCCGCGAGGTGTCGGGTCTTCACTCGGACACCACCCGCGGCAAGCGGTTCCACGCCGACAACGATGGGAGCAGCGGCTGGGGCGAGCACACCTACAACAACCGGATCCGGCAGGAAAAGCAGCGGCACTACGAGGCGATCGCACGGGAGCTGTTCGCCATGGACCGGCGGCGCCCGGCGCACGGCATCGTGCTCGCCGGGAACGGCACCGACGCCGGCGCGGTCGAGCCGTTCCTCCACACCTACCTGGCCGAACGGCTGATCGGTACCGTGAAGCTCAATCCCAAGGACGCCACGGTGGCGTCGGTCCACGCCGCCACGCTCGCGGTGCGGGAGGAGTTCGAGCGAGCGTCGGAGCGGGACCTGGTGCACGAGATGCTGGAGGGCGTCGGCAGCGGCTGGGGGGTCAACGGGCTCCGGCCTACCTTGAAGGCGCTGTCGCGGGGCCAGGTGCGCTCGCTGCTGGTCAACTCCGACGCCAGCGAGGGCGGCTTTCGCTGCGGCGACTCCGGCCGCCTGGCGCTGACGGAGCGGGAGTGCCGGGGCGAGGGCGACCCGCTCCCGGTCCTCGACATCGTGGACGACGCTATAGAGGAAGCGCTGCGACAGGGGGTGGACGTGAACGTGGTCTATGAGCCCGAGGCCCGGGATTCGATCGAGAGCCTCGGCGCGCTGCTCCGGTTTCGTTGATTGAGCCTCCGCGCCGTTCTCTTCGACGCCGGGAACACTCTTCTATTCCTGGACTACGCCCGAATGGCGCGGGCCGTGGGAGCCGCACTCAGCTTCCCGCTGACCGGCGCCATCCTGGCCTCGCACGCGCCTGAAGCCGCCCAGGCCATGGAGAAGGCGTCCGGCAACGATACCGAGCGTGCCTCGACCTATCTTGAAGCGCTCTTTCGGTTCAGTGGCGTGCCCGCCGAGCGGATGCGCGAGGTGCGGGACTGCCTGAGCGCGCTGCATCGCGAGCGGCATCTCTGGTGCTCCATCCGGGAGAAGACCCACGAGGCGCTGGCCCGGCTCCGGGCGGCCGGCATCCGGCTCGGCATCGTGTCGAACAGTGATGGAAGGGTCGAGCAGGCGCTCACCGTGGCCGGCCTCCGCGATTACTTCGACGTGGTGGTAGATTCGGGCCTCGTCGGGGTCGAGAAGCCCGATCCGGCGATCTTCCAGACGGCGCTCGACGCGCTCGGGGTCGCCCCCGAGGAGGCCCTGTACGTCGGCGACCTCTACGAGGTGGACGTCCTGGGAGCCCGCGCGGCGGGGATCGAGGCGGTGCTGTTCACGCCTTCACGCCCGGGTCCCGGGCAGTCGTGTCGCACCGCGGGATCGATTGACGAGCTGGTGAACGCCCTCTTGCCCAAGCGAGCCCGATGACACCCGTGTCCACTCCTTCTCCCCGGCATGGCCGGCCCCAGGTCCGCCCGATCCGGGTGCTGGTGGCCAAGCCCGGCCTCGATGGCCACGACCGGGGAGCCAAGGTGGTGGCTGCCGCCCTGCGAGACGCCGGCATGGAGGTGGTCTACACCGGCCTGCACCAGACGCCGGAGATGATCGCCACCGCCGCGGTGCAGGAGGATGTGGACGTGGTCGGCCTTTCCATATTATCCGGGGCCCATATGACGCTGTTTCCCCGGGTCCGGAAGCTGTTGGAGGAGATGGGCCGGCCCGACACCCTGGTCACCGGTGGCGGGATCATCCCCCCGGAGGACATGGCCGCACTACAGCAGCTGGGTATCGGAAAGCTATTCGGGCCAGGCACTCCCACGTCCGACCTCATCGAATACATTAAGTCTTGGGCAGCCTCTCACCTCGACCAATGAGTCCAGCCGGTAGCCGCCTCCGGGCGCTCACCGAGGAGTACCAGAAGCTCGCCGCCAAGCTCCAGAAAGGCGGCGGGCCCGCTCGTATTGCCAAGATGCACGAGCAGGGGAAGCTCTCCCCCCGCGAGCGGGTGCAGCAGCTGCTCGACCCCAAGACACCCTGGCTCGAGCTCGGCCTGCTGGTGGCCTACGACCAGTACGACGGCCAGGCTCCCGGGGCCGGGGTCATCACCGG
>DATBSM010000320.1:0-17202 GCA_036559785.1 Gemmatimonadales bacterium | reverse complement strand
GGCGGGGCCAGACGGAGGGTGCTCTTTCCCGCGCCGAGCAGCAGCAAGCCCTGGCGAAAGGCTCGCTGGACCAGATCGTGGACCAGATCGCCGGCCGGCTCACGGGTCGCCCGGTCCTTCACGAACTCCACCCCCACCATCAGCCCGCGGCCCCGCACGTCGCCGATGCAGGCGTGCTTTTCCTTCAAGCTCTCGGCCCGGGCCAGGAGCCGCTCGCCCATGCGGGCGGCGTTGGCCATCAAGCCGCCTTCCACCAGGTCGAGCGTGGCGAGTGCGGCGGCGCAGCAGACCGGGTTGCCGCCAAAGGTCGAGCCGTGCGAGCCCGTCTCCCAGGTCGTGATCGATTCCCGGGATATCATCGCTCCAATCGGCATGCCGGACCCGAGGCCCTTGGCAGTGAGCAGGATATCCGGCTCGACCCCCTCGTGCTCGCAGGCGAACATCTTCCCGGTGCGCCCAACACCGCACTGGACCTCGTCCGCCACCAGCAGAATGCCGTGGCGATCGCAGAGCTCCCGGAGCCCCGGCAGATAGCCGGGAGGCGGCACGATGTAGCCGCCTTCCCCCTGGATCGGTTCGACGAAGATTGCGGCCACATCCTTGGGGTCGAGCTGCCGGGTGAAGAGCTCCTTCTCGATGACATCTATGCATCCGCGGTTGCACTCGCCCTCACCGGCGCAGAACTGACAGCGGTAGCGATAGGCGAAAGGAACGTGGTGCACGTCCGGCAGCAACGGGCCGAAGCCGGCGTGCTGCCGAGCCTTGCTCGAGGTCAACGTCACCGCCCCTGTCGTCCGGCCGTGGAACGCGCCCCGGAAGGCGATGATCGCCGTGCGGCGCGTGGCATGGCGGGCGAGCTTGATTGCCGCCTCGACCGCTTCGGTGCCGGAGTTGGTGAGGAAGACGCGCTTCTTGGAGCGGCCGGGCGCGACCTTGGCAAGGCGCTCGCACAGCGCGGCCATTCCCTCGTAGTAGAAGTCGGACCCGCAGATGTGGAGGAAGCGGTCCGCGGCCTCCTTGACCGCCGCCACCACTTTAGGGTGGCCGTATCCGGTGGACGAGACCGCAATGCCCGCCATGAAGTCGAGGTAGCGGTTGCCGTCCACGTCTTCCACCATCACGCCCTGCCCCCGCGCGACGACCAGCGGGTACTCCTTGATGTAGCAGGTCGAGGTCCATTCGGCGTCGCGGTCCACAACGGCGCGAGCCTTTGGCCCCGGTGGAGGAACGACGATCTTCGGGTAATCACGTGCAGTCATAGAAATCCTTCTCAGCCTTCGATTACGGTTCGGCTCTGCTCCCGCATGAACTGGGCGACATAATACGGGCCGCAGCCACCCTTTCCACTCGATCCGGATCCCTTCCAGCCACAGAACGCCTGAGCCCCGGGCCAGGCGCCCGTCGTGGCACCGGTGCGCTTGTTGGCGTAGCACACGCCGGCCTCGACCTCGTCGAAGAAGCGAGCCACCTCGGCCGGATCACCCGCGAAAATACCGGCGGTGAGGCCGTACTCCACCCGGTTGGTCTCGGCGATCGCCTGGTCGAGGCCGGCGACTTCTCCCACCGCAAGAAAGGGCACGAAAAGCTCTTCCTGAAACAGCGAGGAATCCAGCGGCAGCCGCGCGACGGTCGGGGCGACGTAGTGACCCCGATCGAAGAGAGCTCCGGTCAGCCGTGCCCCACCGAGTAATACGGTTCCTTCCTCCCGGGCCTGCGCCACGGCCCGCTCGAACCGTTCCACCGAACCCTTGTTGATGACCGGTCCGAAGAACACGTCCCGCTCCGACGGGTCGCCCATCCGGATTGCCCGCGTCTTCTCCATCAGAAGATTCAGGAATGGCGTCATGACCTCCCGCTGGACGTAGACCCGGGAGGTCGCGCTGCACTTCTGGTTCTGGAGGCTGAACGCCGACCGCATGACCCCTTCGGCGGCGGCATCGAGATCGGCGCCGCGCAGCACCACGGCCGCATTCTTTCCGCCCAGCTCCAGCAGACATGGCTTGATCCAGCGTCCGCTCAGCCCGGCGTGGATCCGCATGCCCACCCGTTTCGAGCCGGTGAAGACCACACCGTCAATCCCCGGATGCTGCCACAGCGGGTCGCCGATCTCTTCGCGCCGCCCGAACAGGAGGTTGAACACGCCAGCCGGCACGCCGGCGTCGCGATACACCTCGTACAGTTTGAGCCCGGTCCAGGGAGTGTCCTCCGCCGGCTTATACACCACCGTGTTTCCGGCGGCCAGGGCGGCCGACGACATTCCCGCCGAGAGGGCGAGAGGAAAGTTGAACGGGGCGATGCAGGCAAACACTCCGTACGGGCGGAGCACGTCCGTGTTTCGCTCGACCGCGGTGATTCGGGCCATGGGCCGGACGAATCCGTCCGCGTCTTCGACCTGCTGGCAGTAGTAGTCGATCAGGTCAGCCGACTCCTCCGCGTCGCCCATGGATTCCAGCCGGCTCTTCCCCACCTCCAGACTCATCAGTGCGGCCAATTCGTATTTGCGTTGCCGAATCAAGGCCGCGGCTCGCCGGAGCAGCGAGAGCCGGTCCTGCCAGGGACGCCGGGCCCAGTCCCGCTGGGCTCGCCGGGCGGCCACCACCGCGGCATCGACGTGGCTTGCCGCCGCGGCGGCAAAGCGGCCGAGCACTAGGCCGGTGTCCACCGGCGAGCGATCTACCAGGGGCTCGGAGTCCGTCTCCACCGGTTGGCCGTCGATGTAGAACGGATGCGATTGGCCCGCGTTGCGTCTGATCCCGCCGAGCGCGGCGTCGAAGTGGTGGTGAAACTCCTCCAGATCGCCACTGGCGGAGGTGTAGGTGATCTTGGCCGGAGCACTCATCGTGCGGCTTCTACCTGAGTGATGGTTTTTTCCACGGCGCGGCCGAAGAGCGCCACCATCTCGGCGATCTGCTGCTCGTCAATGACAAAGGGTGGTGCCAGCATGGCCAGGTCTCCAGTTCCGTCGGCGAGCTGCCCGGCGTTGGGCCATACCACAAGCCCCACATCCAGCGCGTTGGCCGCGAACGACTCGGCGAACCGCGCGGACGGCGGAAACGGGCGACGGGTGGACTTGTCCTCGACGAATTCGATGCCGGCCAACAGCCCGCGGCCCCGCACGTCACCCACGCAGTCGAAAGCGCGGAGCTCTTCCAGCTGCCGGTGCAGCACCCGTCCCATGGCCGCGGAGCGCTCGATGAGCCCGTGCTGACGGAGATACCTGATCGTGGCCACTCCCGCTGCGCACAGCGTGGCATGGTGGGAGAACGTCTGCGCGTGGAGGAACACCCCCGAGCCACGTGCCAGGACATCGACCAGCCGACGCGGTGCCACGACCGCGGAGAGCGGCGCGTAGCCCCCCGCGATCCCCTTGCCGAGTACCATGATGTCAGGCACGACGCCATAGGGCTCGAGGGCCGACCAGCTACCGGTCCGGCCGGCACCAGTGAGAATTTCGTCGGCCACCAGCAGAACCTCGTGCCGGCGGCAGATCTCCCGGACCCGCGGCCAATATTCCTTTGAGGGGACCGAAGCGCCACTCGAGGAACCGCCCACCGGTTCGGCGATGAGCGCGGCGACCGTCTCCGGCCCCTCCTTTACTATTGCCTCCTCGATGGCACTCCCACTGCACGCGGGACACAGCGGCGCTACACCACGACACGCGCAGCGATAGGAGTACGGAGCCGGCGCCCGGACCACCGGAACCAGCCACTCGCCGTAGTAGGTCTTGTACTGCTCCCGCGACGATGCCGAGAGCGCCAGGAGTGTGTTCCCGTGATAGGAAGGCGCCAACGCGAGCAACTTGTGTTTCTTCGGGCGACCCGACTCCGCCCAGTATTGCCGCGCGAGCTTGAGCGCGGCTTCGACTGCCTCGGAGCCGCTGGCCAGGGGATAGACCAGGTCCAGATCACCCGGAGAGAGGCGCGCGATTTCGGCGGCGAGCTCCTCGACCGCGTCACTCGTGAAAGTGGTCCCGGTTACGTACGCCACTCTGGCTGCCTGGCACGCGAGCGCTTCCGCAATCTCGCTCACTCCATGGCCCACATTCACGACGTATGCCCCTCCGGAGCCATCCAGGTACCGCCGCCCCTGGTCGTCATAGAGGTAGCAGCCGTCTCCCCGAACGATGCGCGGGTACTCCCGCTTCAGCTTTCGGTACAAGACGTGGGAGGAGGGGTATTTGTGGGTCATGGATGAATCGCAGAATGTGGCCGATCAGATGGGGGTCCGCCAGTGCGGGCTGGGAGCTGGGAGCTAGGAGCTAGAAGCTAGGACTCGAAGGTAACGATCGGCACCCACCCCTGACACCCAAGCTCCCAGCTGCGAGCCCGCTCTGGCCCACATTCTGCATAACTATTGGGCGACCAGGCCCCTCCTGGGGCCCAAGCACCAACCTTTTCCGCCAGTCGAAACCATGCCATCTCCGCTCGTTGTCGAGGCCTTACGCGAACAACTCGTCAGAGTGCTGGATTGGTATCGGCTACAGCGGCCGGCGTTCGCCTGGGGTGTGGTGCTGCACCAGCGTAATGAGCGAGGCAAATTGCGGTTCGGGGCGGTCACGCCGAGCGGAGAAAGCATGCTCCTCAGCCAGCCGCTCCTGGCCGGCCTGGCGGAAGGGCCCTGCTGGCTGGACGGCGTGGTTCGGGTCCGGCTGACGTGCAGGGAGGTGACCCAATGTCATCCCTGGCTCGATGCGCTGGAACGGCCGGACCGGCCACCCCTGGTCGAGGCTCTGGCGGTGTGCTTCGATCCGAACGCATCGCAGGCGGAATGCGAGAGATTCCAGGCGATGGCCGGCACGCTGACCCCACCCACCCTACCCTCCGAGCTGTTTCTCCTGACGAAGAAAAGACCGAGCGGGTGGCCGATCTAGCGAGGGCTATTGGCTATGGGCTATTGGCTATTGGTCGACCATCCCTGGTCTCAGCTCTCCAGCAGTCACACCCCACGACACTCAGCATCAGCCAATAGCCAATAGCGAATAGCGAATAGCCAGCACCCCACCGCGACCTACTTCAAAAACAACAAATCCCTATACGTCGGCAGCGGCCACAGATCCGCCGCCACGAGATTCTCCAGCGCATCCACAACGACGCGTAGCCCCGCCATGACGGGCTTGAGCTCGCGGCTGATCTGAGTGGCGTGCTTGATCGGATCCGCATCGTGATGCGCCGAGGCCTGCTCCACCGCGGCGGTGGTGGTGCGGAGCTTGGTGACGAGATCTACGAAGCTTCGGAGCGCGGCCGTGGTATCGGCGCAGTCCACTCCGGCAGCCTTCGTCGCGGCGATGGTCTCCGCCATCCGCTGCTGATGCCGCAAGGCGGCCGGCAGGATCTGGCCGCGCGCGATCGAGACCATGGTCTCGGCCTCGATGGCCAGCTGCTTGGTGTACTTCTCGATCATGATATGGGTGCGCGAGTCGTGCTCCGCCTTGCTCAGGACGCCGTATTTCTTGAAGAGATCCACGTTCTTCTTCGCCCGCAGCACTCCAAAGGCCTCGACTGAGTCCTTGAGGTTGGGAAGCCCGCGCCGGCCCGCCTCCGCATGCCACTCCTCCGAATAGTTGTCGCCGTCGAAGATCACCCGCTTGTGCTCTTTGATCAGGCTCTTGAGGACCGAGATCACCCCCGCCTGGAGCTTGGCTGGAGTGGGCTTGGCGCCCACCGCCTTCTCCAGCTGGTCGGCCACGTAGTCCAGTGATTCGGCCACGATGGTGTTGAGCACCGTATTGGGCCAGGCGATGCTGGCACTCGAGCCCACCGCCCTGAACTCGAACTTGTTGCCGGTGAAGGCGAACGGCGACGTGCGGTTCCGGTCGCCAGAATGGCGGGGCAGCATTGGCAACGTGGTGGCGCCCAGATCGAGCACGCCGCCCCGGATGGTGCGCTTCGGCAGTCCGGCTTCGACCTGCTCCAGGATGTCGGACAACATCTTGCCGAGGAAAATCGAGATGATTGCCGGCGGCGCCTCGTTGGCCCCGAGGCGGTGATCATTGGCGGCCGACGCGATGGAAGCCCGCAGCAAGTCGGCGTGAATGTCCACCGCCCGAATAGTGGCGACCAGGAACACGAGGAACTGCGAGTTGGTATGAGTCTCGTCCTGGGGGTCCAGCAGATTGACCCCGGTGTCGGTCGACATCGACCAGTTGTTGTGTTTGCCCGAGCCGTTGACCCCGGCGAACGGCTTTTCGTGCAGCAGCGCCTGCAGCCCGAACCGTGGCGCTACGCGCTTGAGCGTCTCCATCAGGAGCATCTGATGGTCGCTGGCGATGTGGCTGGCTTCGAATAGCGGCGCGATCTCGTACTGGCCGGGCGCCACCTCGTTGTGCCGGGTCTTGACCGGCACGCCGAGGCGGTAGAGCTCCTGCTCCGACTCGGCCATGAAGGCGAGCACGCGCGGCGGAATGGTGCCGAAGTAATGGTCTTCCAGCTGCTGGCCCTTCGGCGGCTTGGCACCGAACAGGGTTCGCTCGCAGATGAGCAGGTCGGGTCGGCGGTAGTAGAGCTCCCGATCCACCAGGAAGTACTCCTGCTCCGGACCCACCGTGGTGACGATGCGAGAGACCCCTTCATCGGTGCCGAAGAGCTTGAGGATCCGAAGCGCCTGGGTGGAGAGCGCCTCGACCGAGCGAAGCAGCGGGATCTTGGTGTCCAGCGCCTCTCCGGTCCAGGAGACGAAGGCCGTGGGAATGCACAGCGTCACGTTGTTCTCGCCCCGCATCAGGAAGGCGGGGCTTGTGGCGTCCCAGGCGGTGTAGCCGCGGGCCTCAAAGGTGGCCCGCAGGCCGCCGGACGGAAAGCTGGATGCGTCCGGTTCGCCCTGGACCAATTCTGAGCCGGAGAAGTTGAAGACAACCCCGCCGCTCCCGTCCGGGCCGGCGAGTGAGTCGTGCTTCTCAGCGGTGAGGCCGGTGAGCGGCTGGAACCAGTGGGTGTAGTGGCTCGCGCCGTTCTCGATGGCCCAGTCTTTCATCGACGCCGCGACCACATCGGCCACGGCGGGATCGAGCGGCTCACCGTGATCGATGGTTCGGAGGAGGCTGCGATACACCTCCTTCGGAAGCCGCTGCCGCATGGTGCTGCGAGAGAAGACGTCGGCGCCGAAGATGCTGTCGATCCGTTCGGCACGGGTACTGCCGCCATTCAGGAAACGCGCAGGGGTGGTGGTCACAGGTGCTCGGGCCTCGTGCGTGGAGGAAGGACAGAAAGAGAAATGGAAGGCGTGGTTATGCCACGGCCGTCGGAGCTGACAGGGCTTCTTCGAGATCCGAGACGTCGGGATCCGCGAGCTCAGTATAGACCGGGTGCGAGAGGTAGCGCTCGCCGAAGTCGCAGACGATCGAGACGACCAGCTTGCCTGCGTTCTCCCGCCTGCCGGCCACCTGCAGGGCGGCCCACGTAATCGAGCCGCTCGAGATCCCGGCAAAAATCGATTCCTCGCGGGCGAGCCGCCGGGCTGTTGCGATGGCGTCGTCGTTGGTCACCCGGATCACTTCATCGTAGATCTTGGTATCGAGAATCGAGGGAATAAACCCGGCCCCGATGCCCTGCTGCTTGTGGGGCGAGGGCTGACCGCCGGAGAGCACCGGGCTCTCGGCGGGCTCGACTGCGACGATCCGGATCGCGGGGTTCCGTTCCCGGAGGTAGCGCCCGGCGCCGGTGATCGTACCGCCGGTGCCGACCCCGGCGACGAAGATGTCGACCGCACCGTCGGTATCGGTCCAGATCTCGGGCCCGGTGGTGCGGTAGTGAATGGCCGGATTCGCCGGGTTGTCGAACTGCCGCGGCATCCACGCGCGGTCGCCGAGCCGGGCCAGGATATCCTCGGCCCGGGCCATAGCGCCCTTCATACCCTTGGCACCCTCGGTCAGTACCACCTTGGCCCCCAGGGCGCGCAGCATGTTGCGGCGCTCCAGGGTCATCGTGTCCGGCATGGTAAAGATGCAGCGGTACCCGCGAGCCGCGGCGACGTAGGCCAACCCGATGCCGGTGTTTCCGCTGGTGGGCTCCACGATGATCATACCGGGACGCAGCTTGCCCTTCTCCACCGCGTCGTTGATCATGGCGGCCCCGATCCGATCCTTCACCGAGTCGAACGGATTGTAGCCTTCGTGCTTCACCGCCACCCGAGCCGGCAAGCCGGCCGCCATCCGGTTGAGGCGGATGAGGGGGGTGTTCCCGACGGTCTCGGTGACGTCCTGGTAAATCTTGCCGTGTGGCATGGGATACCTCGGCTGCTGCGCGTCGTGGATCGCTTGGCTTTTCTCTCGCAAGAATAACACGCTTTGACCCACCCGGCACGCCCTAGCGCGATGCCACGATCGCGGCGCACGAATGGGCCAGCTCCGTCAGCGCCTCCGCTCCCCACTCTCCTCGATCATTCAAGCGGCGCAATAAGCCGGCGGGAAGAGCGGCCACCCCGAGCCGAGCCCCGCTGATGGCACCGGCGATGGCGGCCATGGTATCGGTGTCGCCGCCGACGCCGATGGCGGTACAGATCGTCTCCCAGTAGTCGTCCGGTGAGCGGAGGAAGGCGTAGAGGCTCCAGAGGAGACTGGGCGTCACGAACGCGGAGATGCCCTGCCACCGGTCCATGTGTGCCGGGTCGAGCCCCGACTCGTGAACGTGGCGCGCGGCCTCGGTCGGCGCCAGCGTTACCCAACCAGCGAGATCCCGAATGGCGTCACCCACCGACGCTTCCTCCGCTCCGGCGCAGTTGGCCACTTGGTTGAGAAATCCGGGAGGGTCGAGCGGGAAGCGGAGCGCCGCCAGGGCCACAGCACGAGAGACGGCAGCGGCACCGGCCGCACACCGCGGGTCCAGATGAGTGATGCTCGCCTGTTCCCGAGCCGCCCGGCACATCGCTTCCTGGTCGGGCAGGAGAAGGCCGAGCGGGCCGGCCCGCATCGCGGCGCCATTGCCGGCATAGGGGGCGGGCGTGCCGGACTGATTCCAGGGCACACCCATGAGCAGCCGGAGAGCGGCCGAGCGGGTGCCCCGCCCCGCGCCGACATCACGCCGCTCCCGGAAGAGCTCGGCGAGCCGCCCCGCGTAAACCGAAGGCTGCCACCCTCCAGCCTCCAGGAAGCTGCGCAGCAGCTCGCGGGCAAGCTGGGTATCGTCGCTGTATTGGCCGAAGGGAAACTGCGGGTGAGGCCACTCTCCTGCGCGTCCGGCTCGAAGCCATCCCTCGACGTAAACCTGGGCCACCTCCGGTGCCTGGGCCTCGACCACGAATCCCAGGGCGTCACCCAGCGCCTGCCCGAGGATCGACCCGGCCAGCCGATCGGAGGTCACCCGGGGGCAGGCGCCACGTCCCGGCCGCAGTGCTTGCACACCCGGGCCCGAGCCAGGATCCTCTCGGCGCAGTAGGGGCAGTCCCGTTCGTCTCGGGATTCTCTCGGCGCGGCCGCCGGAACCACGGCCGGCTGAGAGCCCCTCCGCTCCTCCTGCGCTATGATCTGACTCTGGATCTGCCTCCGGAACTCGAGTGGCTCGGAAATCCGGGGAAAGAATTCCTGGGTGCCGCCGGTGCCGGTGATGGTGAGCGTCCCGAACCCCAGGAGCCGGCCGATCACGCCTTGATCGATCGCGATCGCCTCGACCTTGCTGAGCAAGGTCTCCTTCGACTCGCGCTCGATGAAGCCGAGCTTGCCAAGCACCCGTTTGTCGGTGACGGCAAACTCGGAGCTGATGTAGCGGACAGCTGGCCCAATGGCGAGAAGGAGTCCGACACCGGCCAGTGCCAGTCCGGCGTAGGAGTAGGCCGGTTCCAGCACCTGGAGAAGGATTCCCAGCGCGACCCCGAGGAGCACCACGACGATCGAGGTGAGAAAAATGGTCCAGTGCAGGTTGGCCCGGTAGACGATGCGCTCCCCGGCCAGCAGATGGTCGTCGAGATAGCTCACGTGGAGGCCGCCGAGCTGAGAAAAGACTTTAGGTGATTGGGTGTAAGTGACGATAGCACAGCGGACAGGGTGGGATTCGAACCCACGATACCCTTGCGGGTACACCGGTTTTCGAGACCGGCTCCTTCAGCCACTCGGACACCTGTCCAAACCGCGGGCGAAAGATAAAGCGTGAAGGGTAAACAGTGAACGGTAAACAGTGAACCGGGACATGAGCCTCCCCGTTTAGTGTCTACCGTTCACCGTTAACCGTTCACGCTGTTCTCGGAGCCCTACTCCGGTACGGGCGCCCCCTTCCCGCTCAGCGTCCTGGCGGCCTCGACCAACCCGATGAACTCCCCACGGTAGCCCGACGGATCGTCGCCCCGGGCACTCCGGGCCATAGTCAGCACCTGGTCGTAGGTGACCGCTCCCTTGTTCTCGGAGTTCCGGAGCAGGAGGGCAAAACCAGCCACAGCTGAGGCGAACCGCATGTCCTCGGAGGCAGCGCCGCCGCGACGATCCGTCACTGGGGCCGAGAGAAGCCGGCTCTTGCTGCCCTTGGGATCCTTGTAGCGCAGCCGGACGGTGAGCAACTCGGGGCTCTTGCTGGCCGACGGGCGCAGCGAGACGTGCTGGTACGTCAGACTATCGCCGGCAAGAGCAACCGGTGTGGCGCCCACGGGCACTACCTCATAGAGAGCAGTGACTGAGTGCCCTGCCCCCATCTCGCCGGCGTCCTTCTTGTCGTCGGCGAAGTCTTCCTTGGCCAGAAGCCGGTTTTCGTATCCCAGAAGACGATAGGCTTGCACCTTCGCGGGATTGAACTCCACCTGGATCTTCACGTCCTTAGCCACGGTGAAGAGAGTGCCGCCGAATTCCTGAACGAACACCTTCTGGGCTTCGCGGAAGCTGTCGATGTAGGCGTAGTGGCCGTTTCCCTTGTCGGCCATCTGCTCCATCTTCGTATCCTTGAGATTCCCGGTGCCGAATCCGAGCACGGTCAGGAAGGTCCCCTCCTCGCGCCTGGTCTCCACCAGCCGGATCATCTCCGCGTCCGAGCTCACGCCCACGTTGAAATCGCCGTCGCTGGCCAGGATCAGACGGTTGTTGCCTTCCGGCATGTAGTTCTGCCTGGCCACGTCGTACGCCAGACGGAGACCGGCCCCGCCCGCGGTCGAGCCGCCGGCCTCGAGTCGTTCGATGGCCTCGAGGATGGTGGCCTTGTCGGCTCCCGACGTCGAGGGCAGGACGAGGCCTGCAGCTCCGGCGTAGACCACGATGGCCACCCGGTCCTCGGGCCGGAGCTCCTGTACCAGCGCCCGGAACGCCTGTTTCACCAGTGGCAGCTTGTCGGGCGACTGCATCGAGCCCGACACGTCCAGCAGAAACACCAGATTGCTCGGCGGCAGATCGCGAGTGGCGAGCCGCTTGGATTGGAGCCCGATCCTCACCAGCCGGTGCTCCGGTGCCCAGGGGCAGGGACCGGTTTCGGTAGTGACTGCGAAGGGATGCTCGCCGGTGCGGTCGGGATAGTTGTAGGGGAAGTAGTTCACCAGCTCCTCCAGCCGGACCGCGTCAGCCGGTGGAAGCGAGCCGCCGTTGAGAAAGCGTCGCACGTTGGTGTAGGACGCGGCGTCCACGTCGATGGTGAAGGTGGAGAGGGGATTGGAGTAGGCCGCCAGGAAGCGGTTCTCCTCGATTCGCGCGTAGGCCTCGGTGTTCCCGGGCTCGCCCTGAATCCGCCACGGCTCGTCGATCTCTTGCCTGGTGTAGCCCTTCCGCAGTCGCTCGATCTTGCTGTCCGGCCTGGCGTACCCCTGAGCGGCGTCCAACCCCGCAGTCACCGCACCATTGGCGACGCTCTGCTCTGCCGCCGGCAGCGGAATCGGCTCCAGGGTGAAGTCCTGGGTGACCGTGCGTCCGGGCCGGACAGTCAGCGTCGCCTGCGTTGGCTGGTACCCGACGAATGTCGCCCGGAGAGTGACCGATCCTTCAGCCACCATTGGCAGCACGTAGCGGCCGGCACTGTCGGTCAGCGCCGAGACGGCCGAGCCAACAACGAAGACCTGGGCGTGCGCCAGCGGGATACCGCTCCGCGCTCGCACGTGTCCTTCCACCCGTCCAGTCCTGGGCAGATGGATGACCGGGGCCGCGCCGGTGGTCGTGAGCATGAGAAGGAGGACCGCCGAGAGGGCCGGTACGCGCCTGGTGAACGCCGAGGGGGGTCGCATTGGAAAGGCTCCGCGCAGAGGATTGCATCCCGGCCGCTACCGAATCAGGTGTGGGATGTAGGCGGGAGATGCGCGAGGAGCGGAATGTGGCACGACCCTACACATACGATCTCATTAAATCTTACTCAAAAGCTCGCCCGTGCCCCCGTGACCACGCGCAGGACCGACTGCTGGCGAAATCGGCGCTTGTACTCGGCGATAATCCCGAGGATCGCCGAATCCACCGACGCTGAACGCGGCGGATGCACCACCTCAAGCACAAAGCTGGGTTCCTGGTGGGAGCGGCCGTCGGACCCGCGCCACTCTCCCTCGGCGACCCAGAAGCTGAAGCCGCTGGGGAGTCCGGGACTCACCACCTCGTTCAGAAACACCGTCCAGACGGAGTCCGTGACGCTCAACGAGTCAGCCGTCTTGCGGCCGAAGTAGAGGCGGTCCGTTACCACCGACTGCATCCCGTTCGGTTGGACGGCCGGAGCGCAGGCGAGCGCGAAGCCGGTAAGAAGAAAGAAACGCCCGGGAAAACGCATGAGTCCCGCTAAGACAACAGGAAGCGCTGCTCGCTGAAGCGGGGGTGGCCGTCGGCCTCCAGATGGGAGACGATCTCCGTGGCTGGAGCGTCGGCTGGCCGCAGGAGACCTTGGGCGGCCAAGTCCTGAAAGACCTGGACAATGGGGACTGTCTCCGCTGGAGCGGTCCTCACGGCGTCCTGCATGGGCGTCTCGACGACTCCGGGCTCGTAGGACCAGACCGTCGCATCACGAGGAGCGCCCCCCGCCGCCCGCAGGTCCAGCTCGGCGGCCAGCACCATCCCCGCCAGGCGGAGCGCGGCTTTTGTATTGCCGTAGGCCCCAAGACCAGGGAAGGGCTCTACCCCAGCACCGGAGGACACATTGACAATGCGGACGGGAATCCGAGGTGACGCCGTCCGTAACACCCACCCCATAAGCAGGACAGGGGCGATGGTGTTGACCGCGTAGGCTTGAAGCATGCCGGTCGGCTCCAGCTGGTCCACCTGGCCCAAGAGGGCCACAACTGCGGCATTGTTCACCAGGGCCAGCCGGGTCAGCCCCCGATCGCGGACGCGGGAGCCGATCTGCGTCTCGAGGGCCAGGGTCAACCGAGTCACATCCGCGAGGTCGAGGGAGCAATGGGCATAACCCGGGGTATCCATGGTTACCGCTCTTCTCGCAATGCCGATGACGTCCCACCCACGCTGGAGGAGTTTTCGCGCCACCTTCTCCCCGATCCCGGAGCTGGTGCCTGTGACGATGGCAAGGCGTCGATCTGGCATAAATGCCTTCCAGGGGAAAGGGCAACAAGGGGACTTAAGATGAAACTACTGGGCGCAGTTTGGTCCTGCCAGAACCGGTGCTGGCAATCTTGTAAAGCGCAAGTGCCTAATGTGCATATGGTGCCGCGTACGGTCGAGGGGCAGATATCAGATGCCAGGATTATGAATCCGCGCTGGGAGCGTTTCGTACGGCGACGATGGCCTCCGCCCGGCTTGCGCACACACCTCCGGACGGTCAATCTTTGGAGCAGAAATGAGTTTCCCATCATGACGCCGGCCGTGCCCCCCCTCCGCTCGCTCGCCCAGCGCGGGCGAGTCTTGTTCTGCCTGGTCTCAAGCGCGTGCTGGCTACTGGGCGGCGTCCATGTCGTAATGGCGCAGGATTCGGCCAAACAGGCGTCGGCCAAGCAGGATTCGGCCAAGAAGACTTCAGCCAAGCCGGACTCGGCCAAGGCTGGAGCCAGCGTAGCCGCGGACTCCGCTAAGCCGCGCTCACCCGATCAGCTGGATGCACTGGTGGCGCCGATCGCGCTCTACCCCGACGACCTGCTGGCCCAGAGCCTCGTGGCCTCCACCTATCCCCTCGAGATCGTCCAGCTGCAGCAGTGGCTCGCCAAGAACCCGAAGCTCAAGGACAAGGCACTGGCCGATTCGGTCGCGAAGCAGCCGTGGGACCCCAGTATCCAGTCGATGGCCGCCATACCCGAGGTCGTGAAGCGGCTGGCCGACGACGTCCAGTGGACCACCGAGCTCGGCAACGCCTTCCTCGCGCAACAGAGCGAGGTAATGGCCGCGGTCCAGCGGATGCGCAAGAAGGCCAAGGACAAGGGCGCGCTGGAAACGAATGAGCAGCAGAAAGTGGAGACCAAGGTCGTCGAGAAGCAGACGGTGATCGTGGTCGAGTCCCAGAATCCCGAAGTCGTCTACGTCCCGTCCTACAGCCCCACCGTCGTCTACGGCCCTCCGGTCTACGCCTACCCGCCGATCTACTACCCATACTATCCCCCCGGTGCCGCGTTCGTGACGTTCGGTGTCGGCATGATGTGGGGGGCCGCCATGTGGGGTGGTGCCTGCTGTCATGCCGGCTGGGGCGGCGGCAACATCTACATCAACAACAGCAACCACTTTAACAACATCGGCGGCGTGGGCGGCGTGGGCGGTGTCGGGGGTGTCGGCGGTGTCGGGGGTGTCGGCGGCGTCGGTGGCGCAGGCGGTGTCGGTGGCGTTGGCGGCGCAGGCGGTGTTGGCGGCGCAGGCGGTGCTGGCCGGCCTGGTGGTGCCCAGCCCAAGGGGGCCGGCGGGTCGTGGTCTCACAACCCTTCGCACCGAGGCGGTGCCCCCTACGCCGACCAGCGGACCGCCGACAAGTTCGGTGGTTCGACGCAGCGCGGTGCCGGCGCCAGCGACAGGGCTTCCGGCAACCGCCAGGGGCAAGGCGGCGCCGGCGCGAGCAACCGGGCCGCGGGTGGCGCTCAGGGACAGCGCGGCACCGGGGTGAGCGACCGGTCTACCGGTGGAGGTGGTGGCAGGGCCGGCGGCGGTGACCAGATTGGCAGCCGCAACATTCCGGGAGATGGCGGATCCAGGGGCAGCGGCGGATTCGGTGGCGGGTCGCGTGGCTACGATGGAGCGAGCGCGCGGGCGAGCAGCTCGCGCGGCGCGTCGAGCATGGGTTCGCGGGGCGGAGGCGGGATGTCTCGGGGCGGTGGGGGGGGGCGCCGCAGATGAGTCGCGCTGCAACCCTCGGACGCCTGGGGATAACCCTGTTCGCGCTGGCTGCCTGCGGCAGAGAGACGGTGCAGCAGCGGCGGTTCGGTTCGCCCGAAGAGGCCGCGACCGCCCTCATTCAGGCCGCTGAGCGCTTCGACCAGCCGGCGCTGGTGGAGATCCTGGGCAGCAAGGGCCAGCCTCTCGTATCGTCGAAGGATACGGTGCAGGATCGCAACCGCGCTGCGGAGTTTGCGTCAACTGCACGTGCGCAGCACAGGATAGAACTGGATTCATCGCGAACGATTGCCACCCTTTTGGTGGGCGCCGGCGACTGGCCCGTCCCCATTCCCATCGTGCAGGAGGATGGCACCTGGCGTTTCGATGCCGAGGCGGGAGCGGATGAGACCCTGCTGCGCCGCATCGGACAAAACGAGCTCGATGCCATCCAGGTGTGTCGCGGGTTCGTCGAGGCCCAGCGTGAATACGCCCGGACCAGGCACGATGGGGCGAGCGTGAATCAGTATGCGCAGCGCATCATCAGCACCCCCGGGAAACGGGATGGTCTGACGTGGCAAGCCGCGGACCGCAGTTGGGAGGGACCCGTCGGGGAGGCCATCGCGCGGGCGATTGCGGAGGGCTACACCAAGACCCCCTCGCCATACCATGGGTACTACTTCAAGGTTCTGAAAGGCCAGGGTCCCGCGGCGCCGCTCGGGGAGATGAACTTCGTGGTGAAGGGTATGATGATCGGCGGCTTCGCCCTGGTCGCCGCGCCGGCGGAGTACCTGGTGACCGGCGTGAAGACCTTCATCGTGAGCCACGACGGCATCGTCTACGAGCAGGACCTCGGGCCCGGGACGCTGGACCGCTTCCACGCAATGGAGCGTTACAACCCGGACTCGACCTGGACTCCGGTCACCCCCAACTGAGCAAGGCTACAGCCTCGATTGGTCAGCCGGTTCTCCGGCGGCTTATCTCGACGCCGACCCGTCCCGACCACCTCACCGCCGTCAGCGAATCCCCCCTTCCGAACACCTGTGCCGCGCCCTAGCGCGCGGCACGTAACTCTTACCCGCCTCGTCCGTACCGACTTTACGAACGTGAAGATGGCTTGGCCTTTGTCAGTAGTCTCGTTACTTGCCTCCGCCTTGCTGGAGCGATTCCATCACCTGGTCGAGCGAGAAGCTGCCTACCTTCTGGCTGGGCGGAAATTCCTTGAACGTGTTGAGGAACTGCCCGATGTACTGCTGCGCCGGCACGAGCAGGAAGACACGATCGATTCGCCACCGTGGGTAATCTATACCAATATGGTCGGCCAGCTCGAACGGATCCGAGCGAAGGTTGAACAACTTGGGCAACCGCAGCCGGACAAACGGTTCCTGCCATACATCGAAGCCATGGGCGCGCTGCTCGGCGAAGACCAGTTTCCATTGATTGAAGCGTAGCGCCACCAGCGAGCCATCGTCGTTGAAGTAGAAGAACTCCTTGCGCGGGCTGGGACCCTTGCCGGCCAGGGCATTGGTGATGTCGTAACCATCGAGATGCACCTTGAAAGTCTTGTTGTCGACCTTCAAGCCTTTCTTCAGCTTTTCCTTAACATCCGGGACGCCCGCGGCGGCCAGCAGGGTGGGTAGCATGTCTTGGTGGGCGAAGATGTCATTAAAGACCGTGCCGGGCTTGATGACGCCGGGCCAGCGGATCGCGGTGGGGACGCGATAGCCGCCTTCCCAGTTGGTCGCCTTCTCGCCGCGAAAAGGGGTTGTGCCGCCGTCGGGCCAGCTGAACGACTCGGCACCGTTGTCGGTGGAGTACATCACGATGGTGTTCTCCTCAAGACCCAGTTCCTTGAGCTTGGCGAGGAGTTGGCCAACCATCGCATCATGTTCGACCATGCCGTCGGGATAGATTCCGAGCCCGGTCTTGCCTTCGCTTTCCTTCTTCAGGTGTGTATGGATGTGCATCCGGGTGGAGTTCCACCAGAGGAAGAACGGTTTGTTCGTCTTCTTCGCGCGCTCGAGGTAGTCCAGCGACGCCTTGGTAATTTCCTCGTCGATCGTTTCCATGCGCTTCCTGGTGAGCGGACC
>DATBSM010000319.1:0-13985 GCA_036559785.1 Gemmatimonadales bacterium | reverse complement strand
CCGAGCCGGTGCATCTCCGGGTCGCCCCACTCCGCCAGGAGCAGGATCCGCCGGGGTACGGCGGCACGAACGGCGGGGACCGCCTCGCGCCAGAAGTCGTAGGGGATGAAACCGGCGACATCAACCCGGAAGCCGTCGATGCCGAACTCCTTCAGCCAGTACTGCATGGTGGCGACGATCTCGCGCCGCACCGCCGGATTCTTGTAGTCGAGCTGTGCCACGTCGGTCCAGTCGGTCAGCTTCCCCTTGTCGTCTCGAGGCACGCTCGGCTCGCCCCGCTCGTTGCGGATGTAGTAGTCGGGATGCGCCTTGATCCAGGGATGGTCGGGCGAGGTGTGGTTCGGTACCCAGTCGAGGATCAGCTTCATCCCGCGCCCATGCGCCGCCTGCGCCAGGGCTCGGAGGTCCGCGGCACTGCCGTAGGCGGGGTTGATGGCGCGATAGTCGCGCACCGCATACGGCGACCCCAGCGTTCCCTTTCGGTTGAGCAGGCCGATCGGGTAGATCGGCATCAGCCAGATGACGTCCGCTCCGGCGGACTGAATGCGATCCAGCCCGTCGATCACGCCCCGGAAGTTGCCCGACGGCGAGAAGTCCTGCACGAACACCTCGTACAGCGCGCTCCGCGCGACCCACGACGTGTCGGGTGGGGAAGGGGCCTGGCCTGAAGCGGCTCGTGCTAGAAGGAACACGGCTATTAACGCACAGGCCAGACGATTCAGCATCTCAAGGCTCCTGGGTTTGACAAAGACGAAGGTCGGGAAGGACGGCTTCCCGTCTTTCCCGACCTTCCCGACTTTCCGACCTTCCCGTTCAGTATCCCGGGTTCTGCGTCAGGTTCGGGTTGGTGGTGAGCTCGGACGCGGGGAGCGGGTACAGATCCCGGAACGTCTCGGTGGCCGTGCCGGCCTGCGCTCCGCCCTTCCACGCCCAGAGATAGGCCCCCCCGGTGAACAGGCCGTAGCGGACCAGGTCGGTCCGCCGGTGGGCCTCGAACAGGAGCTCGCGCCCCCGCTCGTCCAGTATGAAGGGCAGGGTGAGCTCGGCAGCCGAGATATTGCCGCTGGGACCGGCGTACGCGCGCGTCCGAAGGGCGTTCACATAGGCCAGCGCCAGCGCAGGGTCGCCGCCGCCGCCCCGGAGGTGGGCCTCGGCGTAGATGAGATACGCGTCGCCCAGACGGAACACCGGGAAGTCGGTGTCGGGATGGGTCGCGTTGGAGCCGCTTGCTCCCAGGCTCGTCTTGTTCGTAAACTTGGGCGCCGGGATGCCGTCGCTGTAGCTGCTGATGCTGTTGATCTGCACCGTCTGCCCGTCGGTCCAGAAGAACGCCGCCCTCTGGTCGCCTGCGAGGTAGCGGTTGTATGCCTCGGGCTTCATGCGCAGACCGAACCAGCAGCCGTCCACGCCGTAATCAGAGGCGTTCATGGTGCCTCCGCAGGACGCATGGACGAGGAACGTGGAACCACCCCAGGTCTGGGTACGCAGGCCATCCTGGATGATCGGGAAGATGATCTCCGGTGAGGTGTTGTTGTCCGCCTGGAACAGGTGGCGATAGCTGGGATCCAGCGTGAACGGGCCCGCGATCACGTTCTGCGCCTCAGTCAGGGCCTGACCGTACTGCGGCGTGCCGGTGTAGACCTGGGCATTCAGGTAGATGGTGGCCAACAGCATGGACGCCGCGGCGTCGGTGGCGCGGCCATAGGTCCCCGGAGTGGCGAGCGGCAGCAGCGGCCGGATGGCGTTCAGCTCGCTGACGACAAAATCATACAGCTGCTGCCGGGTGCTCTGCGCCGGTGCGAAGGCGCCGATCGGATCGGCCTCCGTCACCAGCGGGATGTTGCCGAACAGGTCGATCCCGTGCCAGTAGCTGAGCGCCCGGAGGAACCGGGCCTCGGCCCGGAAGATCTGAATGTCAGCCGCCAGCTGGGGCGAGACGTTGCGCTCCGCCAGCAGCGCGTCGGTGGTCTGACGCAGGAATTCGTTCGCCAGGCTGACCTGGTAGGCGATCCGGTAGTACATGGAGACGACGAAGGAGTTGGATGAGGCCCAGAGCTGGGTATTCATCTCCGGGAGCCCCACGTCGCCCCAGGCGATCACCGCCTCGTCGCTCGGCAGCTCCTGCGCCTCCCAGTAGAGGCGCAGGTACTGCGAGAATCCCTCGTCGATGCCCTGAATGTCCCCGTTCCCGGACGGTCCCTGCTGCCCGCTGACCGCGAGCCCGGCGTAGATCTTGGCCAGGAAGGCGCGGTACGAGCTGGGGTCGTTGAAGTAATTGGTGTCGGTGATCGTCGTGATCGGCAGCTCCGTCGTATCCGTGCAGCCGGCCGCCCCCAATGTCAGGAGCGTGGCGACGATCAGCGCACGACGCGGATTGCGGTTCATGGCTCGGTCCCCTCTCGGGTGTTTTTCGTCGGTGATCATGGGCTTACAGCTTGATGCTCAGGCCACCGCTCAAGGTGCGGGAGCGGGGATAGATATTGTTGTCGATGCCGTTCAGCGATGACGTGATCGAAGTGTTGACCGGCGTGATGTTTCCGCTCGGATCCACGCCACTGTAACCGGTGATGGTGAACACGTTCTGGACCGTTCCAAAGACCCGGGCCTGCTGGCCGCCCAGATTGAAGGTATAGCCCAGGGTCAGGTTGTCCAGCCGAAGGAAGGACGCGTCCTCGACGTAGAAATCGGATTGCAGCTGCTGGGTGGCAAACTGGGTCTCGAGCACTGAGTTGTGCAGGTTGTAGGGCGAGCCCTGAGTGAGCTCGCGGAAGTCGCCGTTGGCCGATGCGACGTTGTTGTACATGTAGTTGCCCAGGTACGCGCGGAGGGTCAGGCCGAGATCGAAGTTGCCCAGCGCCAGGTAGGATGAATGGCCCAGGATCCAGCTCGGCGCCGGGTTGTGGAACGGCCGGAGATCGCCCTGGTTGACGATGCCGTCCCCATTCTGATCCACGTACAGGTCCTGGTCGTTGATGGTGCCGTTGGGGAGTCCGTCGACCCGATCTCCATTCACGTCCCGGTAGATCGGGTGCCCGCCTTCGCGGATGTGCTCATACACGTAGAACGAGTTGATCGGCTCGCCCGGTGCAAAGACCGAGATCCGGGTCCCCACGCCGCCGGACACTTCGCCGGTAAGGATCTTGAGCGACGACCCGCCGAACGGGGTGATGGTGAGCAACTCGTTGGTGTTGTGGGACGCCGTGAAGTCGGCCTGCCAGGTGAGGCCTCGCTCCCCACCCTGCAGCACCCGGGCACCGAGGCTGAACTCGATCCCCTTATTCTGCATGCTGCCGATGTTGGTAGTGACGAAGTTCGACAGGTTGCTGAACGCCGCAACGGGAACGTTGAAGAGCAGGTCGTCGGTCTGCTTGTCGTACCAGTCGATGGCCCCGGTGATCCGCTGATTGGCGAACCCGAAATCCAGGCCGACGTTATAGGCGCTGGTCTCCTCCCACTTGATGTTGGGGTCCACCGCGCTGGGGCGGCTGGTGGTGACGATGGTATCGCCGAACGCATACGTGGTCTGTTGATCGCCCGGCTGATAGGAAGAGTAGGCCAGGTAGTTCCCGAAGGACTGGTTGCCGGTCTTGGCCCAGGAGCCGCGGAGCTTCAGGTCGGACAGCGCCTTGACCCCTTTGAGGAACGGCTCCTGTGACAGCCGCCACGCCACGGATACAGAGGGGAAGGTGCCGTAACTGTTGTCCTGGCCGAACCGCGACGAGCCGTCCCGCCGCACGCTGGCAGCAAGGATGTACTTATCGTTGATGTTGTAGTTGGCCCGGCCGTAGAAGGAGATCAGCTTGCTCCGGGACTCGAATATGATGTTCTTGGTGGTCGCCGCCGGGACCAGGCTGTCGTTCCCAAAGGCGTCGGTGCTCAGGGTGTTGCCCTCGTAGTACAGCGAGTCGAAGTGGGTCTCGGTATACGAATACCCGCCGATGAGGTCGAGCAGGCCAGGACCCACCGGCTTCGGCGTGGTGTAGTTGAGGTAGGTCTCCATCACCAGGTTCACCTGCTTCGGGTCGTAGCGTGACTGAAAGCCGCCCCGGCCGGTCACCACCTCCCGATGCACGGTACTGGGCGTGAAGTTCGTACGATAGCCGTTGGTCACATCGAAGCCGAAGGTGCCGTTGGCCCGGAGCCCGTTGACCCAGGGCAGGCTGTACTCCGCCTGGAAATTGCCGATGCCGCGCCCGGTGGTGGCCTTCTCCTCTTGCAGATTGAGAATGGCGACCGGGTTATCCGCCGAGGTCAGATTCGAATCCGGCCAGTCGTAGTAACCGGTCTGGGTGGAGCCGTCGAGGATCGGTTGGGTCGGCCCGTATTGGGCCGCCTGGGAGAGCACCCCGAGGGGAGTGAATTCGTCCTTCGTCAGTGTCCCCCTCAGATTGAGGCGGAGAGTGAGGCGATCGTTGGCGAGCCGCTGGTTGAAATTCGTCCCCACACCGAATCGCATGGCGCTGTTGCGGTCGATGATGCCGCTCTGGTCGAGAAAGTTGAGCGACACGCGGTAGTCGTTGGAGGCGCCCCCGCCCGACACGGCGACATTGTGCTCCTGGCCGATTCCGGTCCGGTCGACCGCGCCGAACCAGTCGGTGTTCTCGTTCTGCAGCTGGACGACGCTGCCCGGCGCGTGCTGCTCCACCGCGGTGCGGAACTGCTGCGCATTGAGCATCGAGGGCAGCCGGGTGACCTGCGAGGCAGATACCGAGCCGGTGTACTCCCACTGCGTCTTCTGGCCCTGCTTCCCCCGTTTGGTCGTGATGAGTACGACGCCGTTGGCCGCGTTGGTGCCGTAGATGGCGGCCGAGGCCGCGTCGCGCAGCACGGTCATACTCTCGATATCGTCGGGGTTCAGGAAGTTGAGCGGGTCGCGACCGGTGCTGATACCGCCGGCGTCCCCGCCGAGGGGCTGCCCGTCCACGACGTAGAGCGGCTCGTTGCTCGCAGTGGTCGAGGTGGATCCCCGAATCCGGATCGAGGTCTTCCCACCCGGCTCGTTGTTCTCCACGACCTGGACGCCCGCAACCTTGTTCTGGATCAGCTCGGTGGGGCTGATCACGCGGCCGGTGTTGAACTCATTCGAGGTCACCTGGCTCACGGCACCGGTGAGGTTGCCCTGGCGCTGCTCCCCATAGCCGACCACCACCAGCTCTGCCAGCTGGGCCGCCTGAGCCGCCAGTCCCACATTCACGTCGAGTGTCTCGCCGTCTACCACCGTGACGGGGCGGGCGTCCGGCGCGTAGCCGATCATCGTCACCCTGAGGGTGTCCGTTCCAGCCGGAACCCCCGCGAGGAGGTAGCCGCCGTCCGCCCGGGTCTCGGTGGTCCGGCTGCCCAATCTGATCACCGCCCCCTGGAGCGGCTGCTTCGACGTCAGGTCGGTAACGGTTCCCCGGATCGAGCCGCCCGGTTCCTGGGCGCCGAGCGGCGCGATGCAGACTGTCGCCAGAAGCAGGCCGATGCTGTAGCGTAGCCCTCTCATGTTGCGTGCGTCCTTTCAGATGTGCGCAAAACAGCGTTTCAGCTACTCGGTGGCTGGCCTTCGATACAAAAAGAAAAGCTCCGGCCTGGGAGGGCCGGAGCGGAGGAGCCCGGACGCAGATGCACTCGACCTGCCCTATCGAGGCAGGTGTGCGCTGCAAAGCCAGACCGGAGGAGATCCCTCCGGGGCCCCACAATACATTGTCTCACGGAATTCTCGGAGGAGCAACAGGTACCGGACGTCAGCGGGATCGCTAACCGCGTTCGTAAGCACTGGGAAAGAATATTTCGGACGGAACCCGGGTAGTCAAGGGGGCGGGCGGACAGGCGGTAGATAAAGCGGCGGTAGGTACTGCGGCGGTAGATACTGCGGCGGTAGATGCGGCGGCGGTAGGTGAAGCGGCGGTAGGTACTGCGGCGGTAGGTACTGCGGCGGTAGGTACTGCGGCGGTAGGTGAAGCGGCGGTAGATGCAGCAGGGGCAGATACTGCGGCGGTAGAACCGTACATTCTCCGCCTTACCGCCTTACCGCCTTACCGCCTTACCGCCCTCCTCCACACCAGATACACCGGAACGCCGAGCAGGGTGAACCCGATGCCCGCGAGCGTGGTCAGCGGGCGGGCCACGAGTGCGCTGCCGACGACCCACACGGTCGCAGCGACGAAGACCAGCGGAACGACGGGGTACCCGGGCGTCAGGTACGGCCGCGCGAGTTCCGGTTTCCTTCGGCGGAGCACGATCACGCCGGCGACGGCGAGTGCCAGGAAAGGCCAGACGCCGAGGATGAATGCCTCGGTGAGCTGCTCGAAGGTGTGCGACCAGACAAACGCGAGCGCGAGGGCGGTGTGGCCCACTACCGCGACGTGCGGAGTGCGGAAGCGCGGGTGCACCCGGGCCAGCGGTGCGAAGAGCAGACCCGCGCCGGCCATCGCGTAGAAGACCCGTGGGTTGGCGAGTCCCAGGGCTGCTACCGCACCGAAGGTCGAGACCATCACCATGACTGCCACCAGGGCGGCGCCCCCGTTGCCCACCACCCGAACCATTGTGTCCGATGCCACCAGGGGCGATCTCTGGAGCGCGTCGAACGGCATGACGTAGAGGTAGGCTGCATTCGCCGCCAGGTACACCGCGATTACGGCGATGGTGCCAGTGAGGAGCGCCCGCGGAAGTATCCGTCCCGGCTCCCGCACTTCGCCCGCGACGCAGACCATATCGTGGAAGCCGTTGTATGCCCAGAGCGCCGCGACCAGCGCGAGACCCACGCCCCCCCAATGCGCCTTCTCCCGGGAGGCTCCCTGTCCCAACGCGCCGGCCTCGCCGCCGCCGAGGAGGAATGCGACGATCACCAGAATGACGATCGCGGCGATCTTCGCCGCCGAGGCGGCAGTCACGACGCGCCCGAGCCCCCGGACCGAGCGGTACCCGGCAACCCCGACGAGGGCGAGTACGGTGGCAGCCACCAGGCGCACGCCCAGTGGGGAAAGCGAGATGAGAGTCCCCAAATACTCGGCGAACACCAGCGCGATCGCCCCGACGGAGGCCGGGGCCAGCACCAGGTAGGTCCAGCCGAAGAGAAATGCGATCAGCGGACCGTACGCCTCCCGCAAATAGACGAACACGCCACCCGATGCAGGATACGCCGCCGCCAGCTCGGCGAGCGCCAGCGCGCCGCAGAGCGAGATCACCCCGCCCAGGATCCATACCAGCATGATGGCGGCGGGGGACCCCACCTCGGAGGCCACGGTGGCGGGAACCCGGAAGATCCCGCTGCCGATGATCGTCCCCACGACGATGGCGGTCGTGGCCCAGAAGCCCAGGCGGCGCGGGAGCGCGTCTGTCGGTGGGAGACTCATCCGGGAACGTCAGCGCCCCGGAGCAAACAGGTTCTGGACCAGGACCAGGTCCGTGGCTTCGGTGCGGTCGCCGGTCACGAAGAGGAACCGCTGGCCGTCGGGGTGGATATCGTAGGTTGCATGCCGGGTACTGGTGACGTAGTCCCCGGTGAAGAGGGGCGCGCGTTTCCCCACCGCGAAGCCGGGCCGGGTGCTCACCTGGACGGCGATCAGGGTGTCCGCGTTGCGATAGTAGAGCTCCTGACTATCGCGCCGCCAGCGAGGCTCGGTGCCACCGGCCGCCGAGACCTGCCACCGGCCGCCGCCCTCGGGGAAGGGACGGACGTAGATCTCGTCCCGCCCCGTTTCGTTGGAGACGTACGCCAGCCAGCGGTCGTCCAGCGAGAGGGCAGCGGCCCGCTCGTCGAACGGCGAGACGGCGAACGGGTGCGGATGGTTCAGGGAGTCGCGTCGCACGTAATACAGGTCCCCCGGAACCCCGGGCGCCCGGTAGACGAGGCCGCGACCATCATGGGTCGGCACCGCCTCGAGCACCCTGGGATTTTCCAACACGGTTTCGACCGGCCCACCTCCTGCCGGCGCGGTCACCACACCGCTGAGTCGTTTCACTATCAAGAGCTGCCGGCCATCGGCGAACCACTCGGCGAATTGGTGCAGCCCGCCGAAGGTGAGCCGTGAGAGACTGGCGTCGCTCGGCTCCACGGTCCAGATGTCCCCCGCCAGCCCTTGTCCTGGATCCAGGACCGTCACAGCGACGTGCCTGCCGTCGGGGGAGAATCGCGGATCGCTGAAGGCGCGGGACTCGGTCGGGATCTCGCGGGCAATGCCCCGGCGATCTACCAGCGACAAGCGGCGCTGGCTGGGCGCCTTCTGGTAAACTGCCCAGCCGGCTCGGGACAAGGCGAGCTTGGCGTCACCCCAGATGCCGCGGCGGACGTTCTCCAGCACCGGTATGCCGTTCCCGGTCACCCGGCCCCGGCGCAGGTCGAACGGCGCGGCAAAGATCGTCGCCTCGCCCCCGATGTACAGCAGCCAGTTGGGCTCGACGAAATGCGGGTTGGTGCTTGGCTCGCCGTCCCGGCCGAGCTGGGTGACCCGGCGCGAGCCGAGATCCACCAGTCCTACCGTGTTATAGGCAGTCGTGCCCGCCAGGGTGACGAGCAGCCGCTTTCCGTCGGGGAGGAACTCGGGCCAGCGGAACAGCCGGCCCGGCACCGAGTCGGCCAGCTTGATCGGCTCGGCGGTCCCGCCCGACGCAGCAACCCGGAAAAGACCTCCGGTGGCGGAGAACACGATCGTGTCATCCGGTCCCCAGGTCGCTCCCATGAACTCCGATGCAGGAGCGAGCGTCACCGCCGGACCGCCGGTGAGGTCCACGCGTTTCAGCCTCCCGTCGGAAAAGAAGCCTACGTTCTGTCCGTCGGGAGAGAAGAACGGCTGGGCGCCACGGTCGGTGCTGCGGAGCGGCACCGGGTCGATCTGGTCCAGCCGGCGGAGGAAGAGCTGCCGCCCACTGCTATACACCAGGGCGCTGCCGTCGGGCGAGAAAGCCAGGGGCGAGCCTTCCCGAGTCTCCAGCCGGGCGTCCTCGGGCAGCGTCAGCGCCAGCCGCACCACCGGAGCGGATGTAGCGCGTGGCGAGCGAAGCCAGCCGGCAATTGCCATGGCGCCAAGGAGCAGCACGACCGCGCCTGCTGCCAGCAGCTGACCGCGCTCGAGCCGGACCCCGCGAGCCTTGTACATGGAGCCGGCGGCGATCGGCTCGGTCTCCGTCCCGCGGACACGAGAGGTGAGCGCTTCGGCGAACTCGGCCGCGCTCCGGAAGCGGTCGGCCGGCAGCTTGGCCATCGCCTTGTGGATTGCTGCCGCCACGTGGGCCGGCAGCGCCGGCCGGGCGCTGCTCACCCGGCGGGGCGGCTCGGTCAACACCTTCGCGATCACCGATTGGGCCGTCGGTCCGGTATAGGGCGGCTCACCCGCCAGCATCTCGTAGACGACGCAGCCGAGCGCATAGACGTCGCTCCGTCCGTCCAGGTCCCGCTCCGCGGTGATCTGCTCCGGGCTCATGTATTGGGGGGTGCCGAGGGACAGGCCGGTCTCGGTGAGCCGGCCCGCACCGGCTTCGGTGAGGGCGCGGGCGATTCCGAAGTCGGCGACGACCGCAGTGCCGCTGGTAAGGAGGATGTTCTCCGGCTTGATGTCGCGGTGGATCACGCCCTGCTTGTGCGCGTAGGACAGGGCGGCAGCCACGTGGGTCGCAATCCGCGTCGCGTCCTCGACCGGCAGCTGCCGTTCACGATTCAGCCAATCGCGGAGCGACTCCCCCTCGACGTATGGCATCACGTAGAAGAGGAAGCCGCCGGCTTCGCCCGAGTCGTGCAACGGAAGGATGTGCGGGTGCTGCAGGTTGGCGGTAAGTCGAATCTCCCGGAGGAATCGCTCGGCCCCGATAGCCGCCGCCAGCTCCGGCCGCAGGACCTTCAGGGCGACCCTGCGGTCGTGTCGCACGTCCTGGGCGAGGAAGACGATGGCCATCCCGCCCTGGCCCAGCTGGCGCTCGATGGTGTAGCGGCCGGCGAGGGCAGCGTTCAGCCGGTCAGCCAGTGGCTCGGTCACGGGCGGGAAGGACGGGAAAGGCGGGAAGGACGGGAAGGTTTGGCAGGAAGGGTGGGCAATCCTCTACCTTCGGCCTTTCCCGCCTTTCCCGCCTTTCCCGTCCTTCCCGTCACTGCATGGCCAGCTGCAACAGCACCGCTCGCCGGGGGATAGCCACGCCCCGCAACAGCAGCTCGGTGAACCGCCCGGTTTCGATGTCCTCCACCGTGATCACCAGGCACCGGCGCGTGGGATCGAGCGCCACAGCCTGGGTACCGGGTACCTGCAGGGCCAGGCGCGCCCGCGGCAGCATCTGCTCCAGGTCAGCGACGGCCAGGTCCCCATGACACTGGATGCTGGGTACAAATGCCCACTCCGGCCAGGAGCCGCGTATGGGCGCAGGCGGGATGGCCGGTCCGGTACTCGAGGCACAGGCCGAGAGGACTACACCGATCAATAGAGTAAATGGGTTCAACAGGCGGGCTCGCATACAGGTCCTTCCTTCATACGATGTGGGGTGCTGAAGCCGGTCGCTCCTCTATTGTGCACCCTTTCCGCGGAGGAGGTAAGAGTATTGCTCATGCGCCGCCCGACGCGACCACCCGCTCCACGTAGCGCACGAACCCGGGGTCCTCGCCGTTTAGGAGCCGGGGCAGCCGAGAGCGAAACTCGGGCCGGTGAGACCACTCCACGATGAAGTCCTCCCACGAGTGCCAGCGGCGGGCCTGCCTGGGTGACATGTCTTCCTCGTACAGCAGGAGATACGCCCGCTCGAAGAGCGAGATGAGCATCTCGAAGATGATGAGCAGCCGTTCCTTCTGCTCGTCGTCGAGCGCTGTCGCCTTGGCCGAGAAGAGCTTGAGGTCGGGATTGTCGAGGGCGACCTTGAGGAAGTCCTGGTAGTTGTCGGACAGGAGCTGATAGACCTCCTCCTCCTCGTTCTCCCGTTCCTTCCGCTGCTCGTACAGGAAGACGCCGATGGCGAGCGGCAGACCAACCACGGTCACGACGTAGCTCAAAAGCTCCCAGGTTTCCAGAGACACGGATGAATTCTCGCGCAGCGAGGTTGGTGGATTATACGGACAGCGAGACCGGAACGCCGAGGAAGCGCCGGTAGCGTGCCACGGCCCGGGTCAGCCCACGCCGCTCGGCCGCGGTGAGCCGCCTCAGCGGTGTCACGCTTACCACGAGCTGCTTCGGACCCGGAACTGTTCTCCAGGTGCCCGCCACCTGCCCGGCGATCACGAGCGCATGCTGAAAGCCCCCCAGCGCGTAGGCTGGACGCGGCACCGCCTGATGGTCCCGGTACGAGACCAGGTATTCGTCGTATATCGGCAACAGATGTACGCCGGTCTTGCGGCTTGAGCCGCCAGCCGCTGTGCGGCGGAGGGACCAGTACTTGAGACCGTCCCGGTCGTGAGACCGGGCCCGGTTCATCTCCAGGCCCCTTTTGGCGTCGGCGGTCCGGAGGCCAGACCACCAGATGAAGTCGCGGACGGTGGCGGGTCCGTGGCTGGTAAAGTAGCGGCGAGCCAGCTCGGCGAGAGCCTCATCGCGGGAGAGACGCCGAGCGGCTGGGGCTCGATCCGCGAGAAGCGCGTAGGTGAACTGCTTGCCCCGGCGGGGGCCGCTGCAGATGACTCCTTCGAGCTCGGCGTGCATCGCGATGTGCGCCAGTTCCCTGGCCCTGCCGGGTAAACCCGCTCGCTCCAGGTGAGCGCCGAGGTCCCGGCGGGTGAGATACCGATGCTCGCCCAGTGCGCGCTCGATGACATCGGTGGCGCGAATCATCAGGTCGGCATCGAGACCCAGCAGGCGGTCGTAGGAGGCCATGGTGCGATGCACGTGAGGCGCGGTGAGGTCCAGCATCCAGCGGATGTCGGCCGGAGTGACGAAGTGCCAGGTGGGGCGGAGAATGTGGGTGCGGAGAATTCTGCCCTGGTCGAGGGCCCGGTCCAGTGCCGCGTCGGTGGCCCCCGGCGGCAGGCGGAGGCCGAGCGCCCATTTCGCCGGACCGTACTCCTGGGCCTGCACCGCTCCCAGCCACGCGACCATCTTCGCCGGGCCGCTCGGGCCCGGACGGGTGATCCGCTGGTTATGAAGTCTCTGGTCGGTGATCAGCATTGCGCGCCTATTACGCTTCCCGCGACCAGGCCGGCAGCCAGTGCGACCACCGCCTCGATCGGTCGGCCTGGCATCTGAGGGCCTCTGACCGATTCTGCCAGGTGGCAAACCCCGTTTGTCATTTTGACCGATTTTGCCGGGCCGGGATTGGCACGCCGGCTGCTACACGTCCAAAATGTCCGGGCCGAGCCCGGGCATTACAGGCCAATCATTAATCCACTCCTTGAGGAGTGCAACGACAGGAGGAGCGAATGGTGGGAACTGCTGGGTACCGCGACCAAGCTGGCCTCTTTGGCCTCCAGCGTCTCAACCGGTTTCTGGACGAGGCGTTTGCCGGGATGCCGACCCCGGAGGAGGGCAGTGTCATCACCTCCAGCTGGTTTGCGCCAACCGACGTGACCGAGGATACCGACGGCATTCAGATCAGCATGGAGCTGCCTGGGGTCAACCCCGACGAGGTCCGGCTATCGCTGGAGAACAATATTCTCACCGTCCGGGGCGAGAAGAAGTCCCAGACCGAGGAAAGCAACGACCGGGTACACCGGTTCGAGCGGAAGTACGGCCAGTTCGAGCGCGCCTTCGTGTTGCCGAACACGGTGGATCCGGAGAAGGTGGACGCCCGCTACGAGCACGGCGTCCTGTTCATCACCGTACCCAAGGCCGAACGCGCCAAGCCCCGCGAGATCCGGGTCAAGGCCTCGGCCGGTTCGTCCCAGCAAGACGGAGGGGCCTAGCCCCTCCGTTGTCCCAGGTTGACGCTCAACCATCACCAACGATGTCCACCATTCCGGAGACCCGCAACGCTCGACCGACGATCCTCCTGGTCGAAGACGACGAGATGCTCCGCCGGTTGCTTTTTCGCATCCTGAGCGAGGAGAGCTTCCGGGTTCTGGAGGCTGAAAACGGAGATATCGCCCTCAATCTCCTGGGCGGATTGAACCGGCCGCCGGAGGTCGTGCTCACGGACGTGGCAATGCCGGTTATGGACGGGTTCAAGTTCGCCCGGATCTTTCGGTCTCTTTACCCGGCTGTCCCTGTCCTGTTCATGACCGGCGCCTTGTTACAGGTGCAAGGCACGCCGCTCCAGGACCTGGGTGCTCGAGTCCTGCTCAAGCCATTTGATGCCGATGTGTTGCTGGAGGCCGTTACCTCCGTACTCGAGCACGAACGGAGGCGGCTTGGCGCCATAGGTTAGCCCGGCTCCCGAGTCCAAGGGTCCCGGCAACGCGGGCCGGCTTCTGAACGACGGCGAGCCATACGACGGGCCGAACCCGATTTCAAGGGACTATTGATTGACTGCGGAAAGCCCCCCCAGCACCGGGATGGGTAGTATGCTGTTGGGCAGTTGGTTATGAGGTCACCTGGCGGGGGGGTCTATGCGCCGACTGATTCGCGAGAACGGGTTGTCGATCGTCATGCTGTCGTTGTTCCTGCTCTTCTGGGCTGGACAGAGTGTCGTTGGGCATCGCGAGCACAACAGCGAGCAGCGGGATCATGGCCGGCCTGAGACGCCCTACGTCGCGTACCTTCGGACCAGCCACTTCTGGGAGGCGACGGCGGAAAACTGGGAGAGTGAGTTTTTCCAGATGTACGCCTACGTGGTCCTCACGGCTTTCCTGTATCAGAAGGGCTCATCGGAATCGAAGACGCCGGGCGAGACCGAGCCGGTGGATCGGGACCCGCGCCGCTCCAAGCGGCGGAACGCACCCTGGCCGGTTCGCCGCGGAGGGGTCGCACTCAAGCTCTACGAGAACTCACTCTCGCTGGCTTTTCTCCTCTTCTTCCTCGTGAGCATATCGCTGCATGCGGCGGCCGGGGCGGGCGTCTACAACGATGACCAGGCGGCGCATGGCAAGCCAGGACACCTGTCGGTGCTGCAGTACGCCGGCACCTCCCGGTTCTGGTTCGAGTCACTGCAGAACTGGCAGA
>DATBSM010000318.1:0-2690 GCA_036559785.1 Gemmatimonadales bacterium | reverse complement strand
GGCGGTAGGTGAAGCGGCGGTAGATGCAGCAGGGGCAGATACTGCGGCGGTAGAACCATACATTCTCCGCCTTACCGCCTTACCGCCTTACCGCCTTACCGCCTTACCGCCGTACCGCCGTACCGCCTTACCGCCTTACCGCCCTCCTATCGACTGAGCACCCAGGTACCAGTGAAGGGATAGGTCGTTCCGCCGATCGCCACGTCGCAATCCGTGTCGCCCTCGACACGGTTGGCAGGAGTGCCGGTAATGGTGCCCGTGTAAATGCACTCCCCGTTGCTGTAAGTCAGCGTACTGCCATTTATCTGCCCCCCCGTAACCGGCCCGTCTGCGTTCTCGGATGTGTTCCCTCCAGGGCCGGCGCAGGCCAGAACACTTCCAGTGACCTGGCCAGTGAATGTGGTACCGGTCTGCGAGATGGAAGCCGAACCGGTCAGGGTACAGGTCGTCTGCAGCTGAGGATTATTGTAGTTCGCCGCAATGCTCCAGTCTCCGTTAATGTCTTTGGTGGAGTTGGGCCCAGTTGAATCGCCGCCACACGAGGCCACCAGAAGAACACCTGCTGCTGCGCATGTAGCCGCTGCATTGGTCAGATAGTTCATACCAACCCCCTGAGGTGCGGAAAGAGCACACCTATAGCGATGAGCAGGATAGGAGTGCGAGACGATCGAGGGTGTCCGACCGGAAAGATATCACGTCCACCCGGGCACCCCTAACTCCGTATCTGATACCACCGCCGCCGAGAGTCGGGACTAATTGGGTACGCTCAGGGCGGCCCTAGCGCAGGGTCACCCGCTCCAGAATCCGGGTAAACTCCGGCTCTCCACCCCTCACCTTCATCGTGTAGTGCGCCGTCCCGCGATAAGCCACCGTGCGACCATCCGGGGTGGTGAGGGTGCCGCTCGCCTTGAATCCCCACTCGTTCTTGGCAAACTCGCCGGGCGCCACACCGAAGGCATCGTTGTCGACGTACCGGATCTCCCCCGGGCCCTCGGCGACGAGCTTGACCCCGTAGCACTCCCCGGGCTGGCTCAGGTCGCGCACGATGACCCACACCGGACCACTCGCCTTCAGGTGCAGCTCACTGGCGAACAAATCGACCGGGTTGACGACGCCGATCTGCTTGAAGTCGATGGTGGCCAGATCGGCCTGGGGGCCGCAATCGGTCTCCGGCTCGTCGCCAAAGGGAATGGGGAACGTCGTGTGCGTCGCCCGAAGGCTGCTGTTGGCATCGGTCCAGCTGTTGGCAAAGTGGTCCTGATAGCGCAGGACGGTGTTCTTGTCGATGCCGGATTTGGCAAAGGCGGGAACCCCATCGACCGACGGCGCGGCCGGTGGCTGCTCACACGCCACCAGGGACAGAAACAGGACGAGAGAAATGACGGGGTAACGCATGAGAAGCCTCCTCCAGGAGAGGGATCGATCAGAGTTGGCAGAGGGCTTTTAGTGGTAAACGCGTGAGACCCGGCGGGAACCCGACATGCCCCCGGCGCCCACCGAGGCACCGCAGGGGGCCCTACCGCCCCAACTGGTTGCGGAACCCGCTGGCGGATCTCATGTTAGACTCAGCTATCCCCACCGACCCGATGCCACCGGCTCCACTTACAGCAGGTCCCATGGCACGACTCGAGGTCGCCCGCGATAAACGCGAGCAGATCACCGATCTCCTCCTTCAGATTCGCGAAGGCAATCCCGACGCGATGGACCGCCTGTTCCACGCGGTTTATGGGGAGCTCCGGCGCATTGCCAGCAACCAGCTCCGGAACGAGCGGCCCGGCCATACGCTCGGCACCACCGGCCTGGTCCACGAGACCTATCTCAAGCTCGCCGACCAGAGCCGGGTGCAGTGGCAGGACCGGGGGCACTTCTACCGGGTGGCCGCCTGCGCGATGCGGAGAATCCTGGTGGATTACGCCCGCCGCCACCGTGCCCAGCGGCGGGGCGGCGAGCTGCATCGGATAACGCTGGACGAGGAGACGATGGCTGCGGAGCGGGGGGAAACGCTGCTGGCCCTGGACGAGGCCTTGGAGCGCCTGGGCGGGCTCAATGGACGGCTGGGCCAGGTGGTGGAATGCCGCTACTTCGGGGGTCTGACCGAGGAGGAGACCGCGGAAGCGCTCGGCGTGACGGCTCGGACCGTTCAGCGGGATTGGGCCAAGGCGCGGGGCTGGCTGTATCTGGAGCTGTCCAACGGGTGACCGAGGGAGCGGCGATGCCGTGAATGCCGGGCCGGAGGACCGCTGGGCTGAGATCGAGCGGCTGGTAGACCAGGTGCTGGACTCTGAGCCCGGGGAACGGGCGCAGGTCCTGGACCGAATCCGCTCCGAGAATCCCGAGATGGGCGCCGAGGTGGAGCGTTTGCTCCGGGCGATAACCTCGGCGGAAGACTTCCTGCAAGACCCGGCCCCGACCTTCGCCGCGCCTCTCCTCGACAGAATCTTCAATGAGACCGGTCTCACGCCCGGCACCCGGCTCGGTGGCTACGAGATCGTCCGCGAGCTGGGCCGGGGTGGCACCGCGGCCGTGTACCTGGCGCGCGACCAGAAGCATGGACGCCAGGTGGCGATCAAGGTGCCCCATGCAGCGCTCGCGTCCCTGCTTGGGCCGGAGCGGTTCCTCCGCGAGATCCAGATCGCCGCCCAGCTCCAGCATCCCAACATCCTGCCGCTGCACGACTCGGGCGAGGCCGA
>DATBSM010000317.1:0-9018 GCA_036559785.1 Gemmatimonadales bacterium | reverse complement strand
GGGCCTACCCGCCAGGCCAGCACGGCCAGAGCGGCGGCCGCCCGCGCAAGACGTCCGAATATGCCAAGCAGATGCGTGAGAAGCAGAAGGTCAAGCGGATGTACGGCCTCTCCGAGAGCCAGTTCCGCAACACCTTCGAGCGGGTCACCGGTGAGCCCGGGGTCAAGGGCACCAACCTGCTCGTGGCCCTTGAGACGCGGCTCGACAACATCGTGTATCGCCTCGGCTTCGCCTCCAGCCGCAAGGCGGCGCGCCAGCTGATCAGCCACGGTCACGTCGAAGTCAACGGCCGCCGGGTGGATGTGGCCTCGTATCGAGTGGCCAAGGGCGAAGAGATCCGTATGTCCGAAGGTAGCCGCGAGCTGGTAGCCGTGAAGCTCGCCCAGGAGAGCGCGGCTCGGGGCCAGCCGGTGTCGTGGCTCTCTATCGATGCCGAGAAGGCGGCGGGCCGGCTGCTGGAGCGGCCTACCCGGGAAATGATCCCGATCAACGCACAAGAACAGCTCATTGTCGAGCTCTACTCGAAGTGACCATGACCATTGATCTGACAGGCTTGGTTCGTCCGCACCTCGTCGAGATGACGAAGCGGGACGATAATCCGAATGCCGCCGAGTTCCGCCTCCAGCCGCTGGAGCGGGGCTTCGGCTATACCCTTGGCAACTCCCTGCGCCGTCTCCTGCTGTCGTCGCTCCGGGGGAGCGCGGTGTGGGGGTTCCGGCTCGACGGGGTGGTGCACGAGCACCAGACCGTGCAGGGTGTGTTGGAGGACGTGCATCAGGTCGTGCAGCGCCTCAAGGCGCTGACGCTGGTGCTGGCCGAGGACGTGGACGACGCGGTGCTGCACATCCGCCGCGAGGGTGCCGGACCAGTTTATGCCCGGGACATCCAGGAGCATGGCTCCGTGTCGGTCAAGAACCCCGATCATCTCCTCTTCACGCTCCAGGACGACCGCGACGTGAGCATGGAGCTCTACGTCAACAAGGGTCGTGGCTACGTGGAAGCCGAGATGCATCCGGCCGACCGGTCGCTGCCGATCGATCTGGTCCGGATTGACGCCATCTACAATCCGGTCCGCCGGGCCAATTTCACGGTGGCGGAAACCCGCGTGGGACAGCGGACCGACTATGACCGGCTCACCGTAGCGGTCGAGACCAACGGCACCATCACGCCGGAGGACGCCATCGCCTACGCCGCTGCCCTGGCTCAGGTCCACTTCCAGTACTTCGTGGACTTCGGCAAGGTGCCCACCATGCGCGACTCGGGCTCAGGCGCGGGTGGCGGAGCCGGCAGCAACCTGCGCCAGCGCCTGAGTCGTCCGATCGACGACTTCGGCCTGTCGGTGCGGTCGCTGAACTCGCTCAAGAACTCCAATATCAGGACCCTCAAGGACCTGGTGGAGTTCTCCGAGGACGACTTGCTCAAGGTCAAGAACGTGGGCGAAAAGGCGCTGAGTGAGATCGCCGAGCTGCTGCAGCGGGAAGGTCTCAACTTCGGGATGGGCTTCGAGGAGATCGACCTGGAGCTGCGGATTGTGCGGCCGGGTGTTGCGCCGGTGGTGCAGCCCTCGACCGGGGCAGGAGAGGCGCTCTAATGCGGCACCGCGCCAAAGGCCGCCAGCTCTCCCGGACCTCGACGCACAAGCGGGCGATGCTGAACAACATGGCCACCAGCCTTTTCGCTCATGGCCGGGTGATCACTACCGAGGCCAAGGCGAAGGAGCTGCGGCCGTTTGCCGAGAAGCTCATCACCATGGCTCGGCGCGGCGATCTGCACTCTCGCCGCCTGGTTGGCCGCCGGATCAAGGATCGAGAGATCCTGGGGCGGCTTTTCTCCGAAATCGGGCCCCGTTTCGCGGCCCGTCCGGGGGGCTACACCCGCATTCTCAAGATGGGTCACCGAGTGGGCGATGGCGCTGATGTCGCACGGATCGAGCTTCTTGCCGAGTAGGCCCGCAGCGCATTGCGGAAACAACAAAGGGGACCTTCGGGTCCCCTTTTTTCAGCCTGTCCGAGCCTGCGCGGTGCTCAGGATGAACTCCGCGAAGAATTAACTGGCTTTCTTGATCCGGTTACTCTTCAGGCACTGAGTGCAGACCCGAATCCGCTTCGGTGCGCCCTCGACCAGCACCCGGACGGTCTGCAGGTTAGGGTACCAGCGCCGCTTGCTCCGGTTGTTAGCGTGGCTGACGTTGTTGCCGGTGACCGGCCCCTTTGCGCAGACGGCGCATACCCGTGCCATAAGTTCTACCCCTAGCTCGTGTTCGTGAAACGTGGTAAGCCCATAAAAATAGCGAGGCTGCGCCTATGACACAACCTCATCTTCCCGCCCAACGTGCCTAAAGCGCTGATCACCGGCGTCACCGGACAGGATGGTTCCTACCTCGCCGAGCTGCTTCTCTCCAAGGGCTACGATGTGGTAGGCGTGGTGCGTCGCACCAGCCACCACAGCTACGAGCGGATCGAGCATTTACTCGACCGCATCGAGGTGGTGGCGGCGGACCTGCTCGACCAGCACTCACTCACCGTCGTGTTGCAGGATACCCAGCCCGACGAGGTCTACAACCTCGCCGCCCAGTCCTATGTGCCGACCTCCTGGACCCAGCCGGTCCTCACCGGGGAGTTCACCGCACTTGGCGTCACCCGGATCCTGGAAGCGGTCAGACTGGTGCACCCCACCGCCAAGTTCTATCAGGCGAGCTCGTCCGAGATGTTTGGCCGGGTCACCGAGACCCCTCAGCGGGAAACCACCTCGTTCTACCCGCGGTCGCCCTACGGAGTGGCCAAGGTGTACGGTCACTGGATTACGGTGAACTACCGGGAGTCCTATAACCTCTACGCGGTGAGCGGCATCCTCTTCAATCACGAGTCTCCCCGGCGGGGAATCGAATTCGTCACCCGCAAGGTGACCGACGCGGTCGCCCGCATCAAGCTGGGCCACTCGCGCGAGCTCCGGCTGGGGAATCTCGACGCCCGGCGTGACTGGGGCTATGCCGGGGACTACGTGGACGCGATGTGGCGCATGCTCCAGCAACCGACCCCGCAGGACTATGTGATCGGCACCGGTCGTGCCCACAGCGTCCGCGAGTTGGTGGAGGCGGCGTTCAGCCACGTGGGCCTCAACTGGCAGGACTACGTCGTGACGGATCCGCGGTATATGCGGCCGGCCGAGGTCGATCTGCTCCTGGCCGATCCTTCCAAGGCCCGCAAGGAACTGGCCTGGACACCCAAGGTGGAATTCCGCGAGCTGGTCGCGATGATGGTGGACGCCGATCTCGAGCGCTTGAGCGCGCGTAAGTGAGGTCTTGGCCCTCATGAGAGTCCTCGTGACCGGCGCGGACGGGTTCGCCGGCCGGCACGTTGTGGAACTGCTGGTCCAGGCAGATCACGAGGTGTGGGCCGGTTGCCGACCGGGCGGAGAGCCGGCGAAACGCTGGCTCGGCCAAAAAGCACAAAAGGCGGTGACGGTTATTCCGCTCGAGATCACGGACCCAACTTCGGTGTCCGCCGCGCTTGGTCGGCCTTTCGAGGCCATTGTTCACCTAGCAGCGGTGGCCTCCGGTAGCGAGGCGCGTCAGGATCCGGGTCGCGCCTGGGTGGTCAATGCCGCGGGAACCGCTCGCCTGGTCGATGCGGCCGCGACTCTCCGGGGCAAGACCGGCGTGGATCCTCTTATGCTGGTGGTGTCCAGCGCGGAGGTCTACGGGAATGGCCCGGCAGCCCCTCGGGTCGAGACCGACCCGCTCGCGCCCCAGTCGCCGTACGCGGCCAGCAAGGTGGGGACAGAAGTTGCGGCGCTCGAAGCCTGGCGTCGGGAGGGACTTCGAGTAGTGATCGCGCGGGCGTTTCCCCACACCGGTCCCGGGCAGTTACCCCTCTATGTAGTGCCGGCCTTTCTCGAACGGCTCCGCGCTGCCCGGGCCACTGGCGCGGTCGAAGTACGCACTGGCAGCCTCGATCCCGTGCGCGACCTGCTCGATGTTCGTGATGTCGCGGCTGCCTACGTCGCGCTGCTCGGCCAGGGATCGCCGGGTGAAGCCTACAACGTCGCCCGCGGAGCGGGCGTAACCCTCAGGGAGTTGTTCGGCAGGCTGGCGGATATGGTCGGCGCCAAGGTGACGCCGGTGCCTGACCCCTCACTGATGAGGCCCGGCGACATTCAGTATCTTGTCGGCGACGCCGGCAAACTTCGACGAGCGACCGGCTGGTCGCCCGGCTTTACTCTGGAGCAGACTCTTCGGGAAATGGTGGATGCCCAAGCGCACTGACCTACAGACCATCCTTCTGATCGGCTCTGGGCCGATCGTCATTGGCCAGGGCGCCGAATTCGACTACTCGGGAACCCAGGCGGTGAAGGCGCTCAAGGAGGAGGGTTACCGGGTCGTCCTGGTCAACTCGAATCCGGCCACGATCATGACCGATCCCGAGCTGGCCGACCGGACCTACATCGAACCGGTCACGCCCGAGTGGGTGGCCAAGGTGATCGAGCGGGAACGCCCTCAGGCACTGCTTCCGACGATGGGCGGTCAGACGGCGCTCAACGTGGCCATGGCGCTTCAGCGCGACGGGACCCTGGAGCGCTTCGGAGTCGAGCTGATCGGGGCCAACGAGCGAGCCATACGCCTGGCGGAAGACCGGGAGGAGTTTGCCCAGGCCATGCGGCGCATCGGGCTCGCCACTCCGGAAGGCCGGACGGTGAAGAGCCTTGAAGAGGCCCTCGACGCCGTTGAGGTCACCGGATATCCCGCAATCCTGCGTCCGTCCTTTACCCTGGGCGGCTCGGGCGGGGGCATTGCGTACAATCGGGAGGAGTTCGAGACCCTGATCCGGCGCGGGCTCGATCTGTCACCGGTAGGCTCGGTGCTGGTCGAGCAGAGCATCATCGGCTGGAAGGAGTTCGAGCTCGAGGTCATGCGGGACAGCGCCGACAACGTTGTGATCGTCTGCTCGATCGAGAATCTCGATCCCATGGGTGTGCACACGGGGGATTCGATCACCGTCGCTCCGGTCATGACGCTGACCGACCGCGAGTACCAGGTCATGCGGGATGCCGCCATCCGTATCATCCGGGAGATCGGAGTGGCCGCCGGCGGCTGCAACATCCAGTTCGCGGTGAGCCCCACTACCGGTGAGCAGCTGGTCATCGAGATGAACCCGCGCGTCTCCCGCTCGTCGGCCCTTGCGTCCAAGGCTACCGGGTTTCCCATCGCTCGGATCGGAACCAAGGTGGCGGTGGGCTACCGTCTCGACGAGCTCCCCAACGACATCACCAAGACCACGCCCGCGTCGTTCGAGCCGGTGCTCGATTACGTCGTGGTCAAGATTCCCCGTTTCGCCTTCGAGAAGTTTCCGGCGGCCGATCCTACCCTGACCACCCAGATGAAATCGGTCGGCGAGGTGATGGCGATCGGACGCACGTTCAAAGAAGCCTTCCAGAAGGGCCTGCGGGGGCTGGAAGTTGATCGGTCGGGCTGGGTGATCGGTGCCACTCCCGGCGACGACCGGCTTCAGGACACCAGCCGAGAGGCGGTCCTGGCGGCGATTCGGACTCCGACCCCCGAGCGGATCTTTCAAATCAAGTATGCCCTCCAGCTCGGCGTCACCGTTGAGGCCATAGCCGAGCGTACCGGGATCGATTCCTGGTTTCTGCACCAGCTCGGCGAGCTGTTAGAGGCGGAGAAAACGTGGGGACGCGGCGACGCGGGGTCGCGGGAAAGTGTTGGGGCGAAAAGTACCTCCCCCGAAGATGCCAAGGACCAGCTTCTCAAAATGAAGCGACTGGGCTTCTCTGACCGCCAGCTGGCCGATCTGCGGGGAATGCCCGAGGCGGCCATCCGAGCCGAGCGCCACCGGCTCGGGATTCGGCCGGCGTACAAGACCGTGGATACCTGCGCCGGTGAGTTTCCCTCCTCGACGCCCTATCTGTACTCCTCCTACGACGAGGAGAACGAGGCTCGGCCCAGCGGTGAGCAGACCGTTCTGATCCTGGGGAGTGGTCCCAACCGTATCGGGCAGGGAGTCGAGTTCGACTACTGCTGTGTCCGGGCGGCCCTCGCATTTCGGGAGATGGGTTACCGGACGGTGATGGTGAACTCCAACCCCGAGACGGTGTCCACCGATTTCGACATCTCCGACGCCCTCTACTTCGAGCCCCTCACGCTGGAGGACGTGCTCGAAGTCGTCGCGGTGGAGCAGCCGATCGGGGTGGTGGTGCAACTCGGCGGTCAGACACCGCTCCGGCTTGCTCGGGCGCTGGAGCGCGAGGGAGTGCGGATCCTGGGCACCTCGTCCGAGGCCATTGATCTGGCCGAGGACCGCGGCAGGTTCGAGGCACTCACCCGGGAGCTCGGTGTGGCGCAGCCGCCCAGCGGAATGGCCCAATCGGTCGAGGAGGCGGTGGCCGTGGCGGCCCGGGTCGGCTACCCGGTTCTGGTCCGCCCCTCGTATGTCCTGGGTGGCCGGGCGATGGAGATCGTGTACGACGACAGCTCGTTGCGCAACTACTTCGAGCGGGCCGCGCGGGTGTCACCCGAGCACCCGGTGCTCATCGACAGCTTCCTGGAGGACGCCTTCGAAGCCGACGTCGACGCCATCGCGGACGGGAGCCGGTGCGTGATCGGCGGAGTGATGCAGCATATCGAGGACGCCGGCATCCACTCTGGCGATTCTGCCTGCGTCCTCCCTCCCTACCTGATCACCGAAGACCAGGTCGAGGAGATGCGGCGACATACCCGGGCCTTTGCCGAACGGCTGGGTGTGGTGGGGCTGCTCAACGTACAATACGCCATCAAGAACGGCGTGGTCTACGTGCTCGAGGTCAACCCGCGAGCGTCCCGGACGGTGCCCTTCGTCTCCAAGACGACCGGTGTGGCGCTGGCCAGCCTGGCGGCTGCGGTGATGGTCGGCAAGACATTGGAAGACCTTGGCCTGCACGACGACGTGCTGCAGCCCTATGTCGCGGTCAAAGAGGCTGTGTTTCCCTTCAGCAAGCTCCAGGGTGTCGATCTTATCCTGGGGCCGGAGATGCGGTCCACCGGCGAGGTCATGGGCATAGCCGACTCGTTTGGAATGGCATTCGCCAAGGCGCAGATCTCGGCCGATGGTGCCCTTCCGCTCGAAGGCTCGGTTTTCGTGACCGTGAACGACCACGACAAAGCCAACCTGGTCCCGATCGCGCGGCGGTTCCACGGCCTTGGGTTCCGGGTACTGGCCACCGAAGGCACGGCCCGCTACCTCAGGGCTCGCGGGATTCCAACCGAGCGGGTGCTCAAGGTCTACGAGGGTCGTCCCAACGCCATCGATCTCCTGGTCTCGGGGCAGATTCAGCTGCTGATCAACACTCCGCTCGGGAAGCTGACCCAGCAGGACGACTACGCCATCCGCCGGGCCGCCTTGCAGCACCGGGTGCCGTACACCACGACGTTGTCGGCGGCCTCGGCCGCCTGCGACGCGATCATCGCGCTCCGGAGCCGCACCGGTGATGTGCGGTCGCTCCAGGAGTGGCATGCCCTGGCTCGAGAGATGTCGCCGGAGTGGACCGGTTGACCGCTCGGGATCCGAAATTCGTCCAGGCTCTTCGCGCCAGGGTGGGTGGCAAAGTCCGTGAGGTCGAGCCGGTGGGGCGTTATTCGACCTATCGGATCGGAGGGCCTGCCACGGTTCTCCTGCCGGCCGGTCCGGAAGATGTGGGAGCCGCGCTGACGCTCGCTGGGGAGGCCGGCGTACCGTGGTTTGCCATCGGACTCGGCTCCAACCTCCTGCTGCCGGACGAAGGACTGGATGCCCTGGTCATCCGCCTGGGGAAAGGCCTCGACCGGCTCGAGCGAAACGGGGACAACTGGACAGTGGGGGCCGGGCTTCCCGCCCCGATCGCGGCCAGGCGCACCGCGGAGGCCGGCTTTGCTGGTCTGCACATCTTTGTGGGGGTGCCCGGCACGGCTGGCGGCGGAGTCTACATGAACGCGGGCTGCCACGGGGGCGACTGGTCGGAAATCGTCGAGCGGGTCACGGTTGTGGATGCGGCCGGAAAGGATACCGTGATCGCGCGACGCGATATCCCGTTCACCTACCGGCGTAGCGGACTCGAGGGCCGGATCGTGCTGGAAGCGACAGTGCGGCTCCGCCAGCAGGGGCAGCCAGAGCTGGACGCGGCGATCGCGGAGATGTTCGAGTGGCGCCAGCGGGGCACGCCGTTCAACCAGCCTTGCTGCGGCAGTGTATTCAAGAACCCCGCCGGTCCGAGCTGGAAACAGGCCGGAGGAGAACGTACCGCCGGCCAGCTCATCGAGGCTGCCGGACTCAAGAGCCACACTATCGGCGGGGCCCAGGTCTCGCCCATGCACGCGAACTACATCGTGAACGCCGGCAGTGCCACTGCGTCGGACGTAAAGAAGTTGATCGAGCATGTGCAGCGGACGGTCGAGGAGCAGTTCGGCGTGAAGCTGGAGCCGGAGGTGAAATTGATAGGATCGAAGGGGGAGTACCTGAACAGCGTGAACGGTGAACAGTGACCGACTATTTCGCCCACGAATCCTCCTACATCGATGATGGCGCCGTGATCGGCACCGGCACCAAGATCTGGCATTTCTGCCACGTCATGCCGGGAGCGGTCATCGGCGAGCGGTGCAACCTGGGCCAGAACGTGGTGGTGATGCCTGGCGTGCGGCTGGGCAACAACGTGAAGGTCCAGAACAACGTCTCCATTTATGAAGGGGTCGTGCTGGAGGATGATGTCTTCTGCGGACCCAGCTGTGTTTTCACCAATGTGGTCAATCCGCGGAGTCACGTGTCCCGGAAGGCCGAGTATCAGCGGACCCTGGTCCGGCGGGGAACCTCGATCGGGGCCAATGCCACGATTCTCTGCGGGATCACCCTTGGGGAATACAGCTTCATCGGGGCCGGGGCCGTGGTGCGGAGCGACGTACCGCCGTTCGCCCTGATGGTGGGGGTGCCGGCTAGGCGGGTGGGCTGGATGTGCCAGTGCGGTGTCCGTCTTCAGCCCCGGGAAGGGCGGGCAACCTGC
>DATBSM010000316.1:0-21248 GCA_036559785.1 Gemmatimonadales bacterium | reverse complement strand
GCGGCTGTTGTCCCTGGGTGGTGCCGCGGCGGCGGCCATGTTGGGCGCCTTCACGTTTACCAACTGGCAGAACTCGAACGAGACCGAGGTCTACACGGTCGCCACGTTCACCATTGCGGCCATCAGCTGGCTGCTGCACATATGGCGCCGGCAGCGGGGCACCAGGCGTGCGCCCCGGATTCTGCTGTTGATCGTGTACCTGGCCGGCATCTCCATCGGCAATCACCTGCTGGCGCTCCTGGCCGGTCCGGCGGTCGTGATGTTCGTGGCGACCACACTGAGAAGCGCGCCGGCGCGTGACCCGGCCCAGGCACGAGCGGAATGGGCTCAGCTCGCCGTCGTGACCGGAATCTGGGCCTTGCTCATCGGTACCGGTCTGGGCAGCACGGGACTGATCCTGATCGGAGGCCTCTGCTTCGTGGCTGCGGCGACCTACGCCGTAATGGCCCGGGCCGGCAGCTTTGCGGCGCTGAGCCTATTCATCGCCTGCATCGCGGTAACGCCCTATCTCTACATCTTCATCAGATCGGCCCAGAGCCCTCCGATCAACGAGGCCGCTCCCGCGGTCTACGATTTGGCTCGTCGTTTCGATGCCCTGCTCGATGTGATCCGCCGCGCCCAGTATCCGCCCCGCACGCCACTCGACGATCCCACGGTACCGTCCGGACCGGAAAACCCGGGCCGAACCATTGGCCTGCTGGCGATCCAGTTCGGTGACTACATCGAGTATTTCATCTGGCAGTGGGCCAAGTCCGCTGTCAGATGGCTTCAGGTCCCCATCGCCCTGATCTTCCTGGGGCTCGGCGTTCGTGGCTCGTTCGCCCAGCGGCGCGCTGACCGATCAGCCTGGTGGCTGCTCTTCGGCCTGTTCATGGTCACCGGCATCGGCCTCGTGATCTACATGAACTTCAGGCCTGGCTTCGGTCGCTGGTTCGACCTGTACCCGGCCGGAAGCAACCACGAGGTTCGGGAACGCGACTACTTCTTCGTCGTCAGCTTCATTGTGTGGGGACTCTGGGCTGGGATGGGCCTAGCTGTCCTGGCGCGAGAACTGATCGGACGCGCGGGCTCGCTGAGGAGCCTGGCCCCCGCCGCGTTCATGCTTGCCGCGGTTCCATTGGCGCTGAACTGGTCGGCTGCCTCACGACGTCATGGTCCCGATGCCACCCTGGCCGCCGACTTTGCCTACGATCTTCTAAATACCGTACCGCCTTACGGAGTCCTCTTTACCTATGGCGACAACGATACCTTCCCGCTCTGGTGGGCTCAGGAGGTGGCGGGTATCCGGCAGGATGTGACGGTGGTCTGTCTGGCGCTGGCCAACACGGACTGGTACATGCGCCAGCTGCGGGACGCGCCGGTGCGACCTGTCGACCTGACGGCGCTTCCGCCGGTCTGGCGTGACTCGGTCAAATCGCCGCCCACCTGGCCACTGCATACCATGTCGGACGCGGCCATAGCCACCGCGATGATGGGCTACGGGGCGCCGGAGACCCAGGAGATCAAGCTGGGGCCGCTCACCCGCACGGTTGAGAAGGGGTCCTATCTCCTGCCCAACGAGATACTCACTCTCAGCATCGTACAGCAGAACGTGGGGCGGCGGCCCATCGTGTGGGCCATCACCGCCGGGCGGGAGTATGCCGGTCTCGGCACCTACGTGATTCAACAGGCGCTCGGCTTCTCGCTCCAAACCGCCAAGCCGGACACTACCGCACCGTGGCTCGACCTCCGCAGGCTGGCCGGCGCTCCTCTCAACCTTCCGCTGACGGAGCATCTGGTGTGGGACACCTATCGCTACGCGGGGCTGCTGGAGGGCGAGACCACCCGGCTGGAGAGCACCAGCGGCGGCATCGCTGCCACCCTTTCCTTCCCCTTCGTCCAACTGGCCTATGCGTTCAGTGACCGGGGGGAGCTCGAGAAGATGCAGCGAGCCCTGGACTATGCGCTCAGGCTCTCTCCCAATCCCGCCCTGCGTGCGGCCCTGACCGAACTGCGGATTCGAGGGGTCGACAGCGGGCGGTAGGTGTTATTCCGCCCGCTTCAATAACCAAGCATCCCACGGTAAATTAGAGGGTTATGGACTTCCCAGGCCTTCCGGCTCGGTTGGCCCTTGTGCGCGAGACGGTCGCCCGAAGTCAGGCTGCCCGCGAATGGCGGCATCCGGTGCGCATCGTGGGCGTCACCAAGACCCACGGCCCTGAAGCTGTCCACGCTGCGGTGGCGGCAGGGCTTCAGGACGTGGGCGAGAACCGGGTGCAGGAGGCACTGCAGAAGCAACAGGTGTTAGCTGGCCTGTCCGTCGAGTGGCATCTGATCGGCACGCTGCAGCGCAACAAGGCGCGGAATGCAGTCGGGCGCTTCGCCCTGATCCATTCCGTCGATCGGCTGGATCTTGCGGCCGAGCTCGACCGGCGGTCGGCCGAAGGGACCAGGCAGCGGGTATTGGTGCAGGTGAACTGCTCGGCTGAGGCGCAGAAGGGGGGCGTGTCGCCCGAATCGCTCCCCGAGCTGCTGGATCAGTTGCAGACGCTGAACCGGCTCGAGGTCCAGGGTCTTATGACCATGAGCGCGCTGACCGACGACCAGGCGGAGCAGCGGCGCTCCTTTCGCCTTCTCAGAGAGCTGCGTGAGGCAGCCGAGCGATCGGGGCACCGGCTTCCTGAGCTGTCGATGGGGATGTCCGGGGACTATGCCATTGCTGTCGAGGAGGGCGCAACAATGGTCAGGCTGGGCACGGTCCTCTTTGGAGAGCGGGAGACATGAGCGACGATCATTCTTTCCATCTGACACCGCTCGACGTGCGCTCCCAGGAGTTCACTCGCGCGTTGCGCGGGTACGACCGGAACCAGGTGAACGAGTTCAAGCTCGCCATCTCCGAGGAGCTGGAGCGCCTGATCCGGGACCGCGCCCAGCACGAGGAGCGGCTCCGGAGCGTGCAGGAGCAGCTGCGTTCGTTCCGCGACCGGGAGCGTGCGATGAATGAAGCTCTCGTCGCCGCGCAGCAACTCAGGGTGGACAGCAGGGAACAGGCGGAGCGCGAAGCCGAACTGGTGCTGCGCGAGGCCAAGATGGAGGCGGAACGCATTCTCGAGCGAGCTCGCCAGGAGGAGGCCGTGGTACGCGAGCGCACCGATGGGGCCGCCCGCCAATTTACCGCGTACATCTCCAGCTTCCGGGCGTTGCTCGAGCGGCATCTCGGTGAAGTGGATGGCTTGCAGCGCCGCACCGATCCCGAGGTGACGGAGCCTCGAGGCCAGGCCATCACTGGAGACCAGCGGTGACAACTGCGCCGCCTGTGTTCGACCGCATCGCGGCTGCCGGCCGAGTCATCCGGAAGCGGAGCTCCGTCAGTCCCGAGGTCGCCATCATCCTGGGCACTGGCCTGGGCGGGCTCGCCGATGAGATCGACGTGGACGCCTCGATTCCCTACGAGGAGATCCCCGGATTTCCCCTCTCAACCGTCGAGACTCACGCCGGGCGTCTCCTGCTTGGCCGGCTGAATAAGCGGCCCGTGGTGGCCATGCAGGGCCGCTTCCATCGGTACGAGGGTTACGGCCTCGTCGAGGTCACCTTCCCCGTGCGCGTGCTCCACGCGCTGGGAGCCAGGACGTTGGTTGTCTCCAATGCCTGTGGAGGGATGAACCCGCTGTGGGGCCCTGGCGACCTGGTCCTTCTCAGTGATCACATCAATCTGCTGGGCGACAATCCCCTGGTGGGGGCCAATGACGAGCGGCTTGGGCCAAGATTCCCGGATATGTCCGCCCCGTACGACCCGGAGCTCCGGGCACTGGCCCGAGCGGCCGCCCTCGAGCTTGGCATCGTGCTGCGTGAAGGTGTGTACGTGGCCGTGCCGGGCCCCAGTCTGGAGACTCGCGCGGAGTACCGGATGCTCCGGGCAATGGGTGCGGACGTCGTTGGGATGTCGACCGTCCCCGAGGTGATTGTGGCCAACCACGCCGGGATGAAAGCTCTGGGCATCTCGATCATCACCGATCAGTGCCTGCCGGACGCGCTCGAGGCGGCTGACATCAGTCGGATTATCGCTACTGCGGGCCGGGCTGAGCCCTCCCTTACCCGGCTGATCGGGGCGCTGATGGAGCGCCTCCCCTGATGGCGTTCCCGGCCTGGCCCGATCTGACTCCCAACGAGCTCGAGCAACGGCAGCTGGAGCAATGGAAGTCCGAAGGTCTCTTCCGCCAGACGACGGAGGCCCGGAGCAACGGGCGTCCGTTTGTTTTCTACGAGGGCCCTCCCACCGCGAACGGTCGTCCGGGCATCCACCACGTCTTCTCCCGCACGATCAAGGATTTGGTGTGCCGTTTCCACTCGATGCAGGGGGAGTCGGTCACCCGTATTGCCGGCTGGGACACGCACGGCCTGCCGGTCGAGATCGAAGTGGAGAAGGAGCTCAAGCTTACCGGCAAGAAAGATATTGAGCGGTTCGGCGTGGAAGAGTTCAACGCCCGCGCCCGCCAGAGCGTCTTCAAGTATCAGGCCGAGTGGGAGAGCCTCTCCGATCGGATCGGCTACTGGTTGGACTACGAGCACCCGTACGTCACCCTCAGCAACGACTACATCGAGAGCGTCTGGTGGCTGCTCCAGCGGCTGCACCAGCGCGAGCTGCTCTACCGCGGCCACCGGGTGTTGCCCTACTGTCCCCGCTGCGGCACGGTGCTGTCGAGCCACGAGCTCGCGCTCGGCTACGAGAATGTCACGACCAACTCGGTCTATGTGACGTTCCCGCTGCAGGATGATCCCAAGCGGCAGCTGCTGGTGTGGACAACCACGCCGTGGACCCTCCTGTCGAACGTGGCCGTCGCGGTCAACCCCGACCTGGAGTACGGCGAGTACCCGGTGGGTGACCGGCGAATCATCCTGGCCACCGAGCGTGCCTCACTTCCCAGCAGCAGCCAGGCGGGCGCTCCCAGCTTCAGCGAGCTCGGTGCGGTCCAGACCTTCAAGGGACGGGCGCTGATCGGTCTGCGCTACCAGCGTCCCCTGGAAGTGGTTCCACTGCCGGAGGACCGGGCATCGCGCCTGGTGGTGGCCGGAGATTTCGTGACGGCCGGTGATGGATCGGGCCTGGTGCACCTGGCTCCGGCCTTCGGCGCGGATGACTACCAGGCCGGTGTCGAGCACGGCCTCGCCCTGGTACGACCGGTGGCGACAGACGGGACGTTGACCGGCACCAGCTGGCCGGAGATCGAAGGGCGGCTGGTCACCGCGCGGGAGACCAACGACCTCATCGTCCAGCGCCTCAAGCGGGATGGTCGCTGGCATCTCACCGTGCCCTACGAGCACAGCTATCCCCACTGCTGGCGTTGCTCCAATCCGCTGATCTACTACGCCCGCGACTCCTGGTTCGTCCGCACCTCGTCGGTGAAGGAGCGGATGCTGGAGCTCAACCGCCAGGTGGACTGGCATCCGCCCGAGGTCGGGGCCGGACGGTTCGGCGAGTGGCTGGAGAACAACGTCGATTGGGCGCTTTCGCGAGACCGGTACTGGGGTACGCCGCTTCCGGTGTGGGTCTGTGATGACGACCCCTCTCATGTCGAGGTGATCGGGAGTTATGCCGAGCTGAGCAAGCGCTGGGGACGCGAACTGCCCGAGGGGTTCGACCCCCACAAGCCGTTTATCGACCAGTACACCTGGGCCTGTCACTGCGGCGGCTTGATGCGGCGTACCCCGGAGGTGATCGATACCTGGTTCGACTCCGGCTCGATGCCCTACGCCCAGTGGCACTACCCCTTCGAGCATCGGGAGGAGTTCACCCAGCATTTTCCGGCGGACTTCATCTGCGAAGGCCTCGATCAGACCCGGGGGTGGTTCTATTCCCTCCTGGCCATCGCGACCACCGCGTTCGACAGCCTGGCTTACCGTCACGTCATCGTGAACGATCTGATCCAGGATGCTCAGGGCCAGAAGATGTCGAAGAGCAAGGGCAACGTGGTCGATCCGTGGACCATGATCGAGCAGTATGGTGCGGACACGATCCGGTTGTACCTTCTGGCGTCGAGCCAGGTCTGGCTGCCCAAGCGGTTCGATGCCCGGACCATTCCCGAGGTGGCGGGCAAGTTCTTCAACGCCCTGAAAAACAGCTACACCTTCTTTGCGGGCTATGCCGGGGCGTGGACTCCGTTAGATTCGCCTGCCGCGGACCAGCGCCCGCTGGTCGATCGCTGGCTGCTGAGCCGGCTGGACGCGACCGTGGAGACGGTGACGCAAGCCTGGGGGCGGTACGACGTCACCGCCGGCGTGCGCACCATCCTGGATTTCATCGTGGACGACGTGTCACAGTGGTACGTCCGGGTGAACCGGGCTCGGTTCTGGGCCCCGGACTCGGTGGCCGATCCCGCCGCGCTAGCCACCCTGTCCGAGGCGTTAACCACCGTCAGCCGGTTGCTCGCTCCGGCCGCCCCGTTCGTGAGCGACTGGCTGCACCGGGCACTGGTGGGAACATCGGTGCACCTGGCTGCGTTTCCTGTACCGCACGGCACCCGGCAGCTGGACCTCGAAGCGGCCATGGACGCCGTGCGCCGGCTGGCCTCCCTGGCTCGCGCGGCTCGGGAGGAGCGCAACATTCGGGTGCGGCAGCCGTTGGGCCGGATGCAGGTGGCCGTGCCCGCTTCGCTCCGTGGCCCGGCGCTCGACGAGTTGCTCGGACTGCTGCGGGCCGAGGTGAACGTAAAGGAGATCCAGGTCGTGGCGTCCGATACTGATCTGGTCCGGCTTCGGGCCAAGCCGAATTTCCGGACGCTGGGCAAGCGCTATGGGAAGCGCACGCCGGCCGTGGTTGCGGCTGCTGCGCGTCTGACGGCGGACCAGCTACGCGGTCTGGAGCAAGGAGTGCCGGCCACACTTGAGGTCGATGGCGAAACTGTCACCTATCTACCCGAGGACATCGCGGTTGAGCGTGAGGTCGTCAGCGACTGGCTGGTGCAGAGCAGCGGACCCTTTGTCGTCGCCCTCGATCCGCATCTCGACGAGGCGCTGCGGCGCGAAGGCCTGGCGCGCGAGGTGGTGAGCCGCGTGCAGCGCCTCAGGAAAGAGGCGGGTTACGCCTACAGCGACCGGATCTCGCTATGGATCGACGGCGACGTGGCCGTGCTCGAATCCGTCCGGGCACACGCCGATTACATCCGGGGCGAAACGCTGGCCCGGTGCCTGGAAGTAGGCGCCCGCGCTCTGGCGCCCGAACTGGAGCGGCAGCTGGACATCGATGGACACGGGGTGGTGGTGGGAGTGCAACGACATCAGGACGGCCGGGACGGCGCCGGCCCTCAACCTATGGACGGGTAATGAACAAAAAACAGCTTTCGCATCTGGAAAAGCGCCTGATGGAAGAGCGAGCCCGTGTCATGAAGGAGCTGGGCTATTACGACGAGTCCTTCAACGCCACGCTGCAGTCGTCCGACGGCGATCTCTCCTCCTATTCCTTCCACATGGCCGACCAGGGCACCGACGCCATGGAGCGGGAGAAGCAATTCCTCTTCGCCTCGCAGGAAGGGCGCTACCTCTGGCATGTGAATGAGGCGCTGCGTCGGCTCTATGGCACGCCGGATAAGTTCGGCCACTGCCATCAGTGCGGCCAGGAGATCAACTTTGAGCGGCTCGATGCCTTGCCCCACGCGCGGCTCTGCATCACGTGCAAGGAGAAGGAAGAAGATGGCAAACGACGCTGACCATTCGCCGGGCCCGGAACAGGTGCTGGCTGGCGGCTCGCCCCGGCGGCTGTTCGTCTTGGCGGCGCTGGCGACGGTGGCGCTCGACCTTGTCACCAAGCTGATCGCCGAGGCCACGCTGCTCCGCACCCCGGGCATCTCGGTGGTGGGCGACTGGTTCCAGCTGCGTCTGGTGTACAACCAGGGCGCGGCCTTCGGCCTTCACGTGGGTCCCTATTCCCGCTGGATCTTCTTTGCCGTGGCGCTGGCGGCCGTTTTTGTCCTCGCCCGGATGTCACGCAGCACGCCCATTGCCGACCGGTTCCGTCAGCTTGCACTGGGGCTGGTTGCCGGCGGGGCCGCGGGAAACCTGATCGACCGGATCCGCAGCAGCCGGGGCGTGGTGGACTTCCTGGATGTCGGCATCGGAGCGTACCGGTGGCCGACGTTCAACGTGGCGGACATCGCCGTTAGCTGCGGCGCCATCGCACTCGCCATCTCGCTCTGGCGGGAGGACGCCCGCCGATCGGAGGCGGAGTCGATTCCGGCTGCCTGAGGTGAAAGCTCAGCGGGGCAGCGGGGCAGCGGGGCAGGGCGGCTCCGAGGCCGCGCCAGGGGAAATCCCCGCCCGCAAAGTTGAATTCACCGTTAGCAGTCCGGAAACGGAACGCCTCGACCGCTTTCTCGCCGATCAAATGGCCATCTCCCGCACCCAGGCCGCCCGGCTGGTAGCCGACAAGCGGGTGACGGTCGATGGAAAAGTGGCTCGCGCTTCCCGCCTCCTTGCCCGCGGTGAGGTGGTCATCGTCCGGATTCCGGATCACGAGCCGCCGCGAACGCTCCAGCCCGCCGCTATCCCTCTCAGCCTCGTCTTCGAAGACGAGGACCTGGCCATCATCGACAAGCCCGCCGGTCTTGTTGTCCACCCTGCACCGGGCCATTGGGACGACACCCTCGTCAATGCGCTTGTCGCCCGAGGCACCACGCTGGCCGGAGGCGCGGAGGGGCGGCCAGGAATCGTCCACCGCCTCGACCGCGATACGTCCGGTCTCATGATCATCGCCAAGACCGATCTGGCTCACCGCCGCCTGGGCGCCGCCATAGCGGCTCGCCGGGTGCACCGCAGCTACGCCGCGCTGGTCTGGGGTCATCTGGATGCCGATTCGGTACGGATCGATGCGCCGATTGCTCGAAGCCAGCGCGACCGCAAGCGGATGAGTATTTCCCCGGAGGGCCGCCAGGCCCGGACGGATGCCTCGGTCGTGGCACGCTTCGGGGTGGTAGACCTCCTCCGGGTGGAGCTGCACACCGGCCGGACCCACCAGATTCGGGTGCATCTCGAGCATCTGGGGCACCCCATCGTGGGAGATGCCGTCTACGCCGGGGGAGGCAGTCGCAGAATCTCCGGGCCTGCCCGCCGGGTTGCCGAGCTCCTGGAGCGGGTGACACCCCGCCAGGCACTTCATGCGGCGGCTCTGGCATTCCGCCATCCTGTGAGTGGGGCCCCGCTCGAATTCCAGTCCGAATGGCCCACTGATCTGAGAGATGCACTCATTGTAGCGGGTGGCGAGGAACTGGTTGCCCAGTCCGAGCATCTGAGCTATCTTCGTTTCTTTAATAGAGATGGCTAACTCTCCCGCGCTCCACGCCGTCGTCTTTCGAATCGGTGAGATTATCTGCGCGGCCCCGGCAGGGATCGTGCGTGAGATCCTTCCGCGCCTCCCGGCTACCCGAATCCCGGGTGTCCCGGATGCAGTCGAAGGGCTGGTGAACGTCCGCGGAAGCCTGCTCACCGTGCTTGACGGTCACCTGCTGCTGGATCAGCAGCGGCGCCCGACCGACGAGGGCGCGATCGTGGTCCTCGAGGTGCAGGGTCGCGGCTACGGGTTGGGAGTCGGGCAGGTACTCGACTTCCTCGAGGTCCCCGCCGCCTCGGTCGTCGAACGCCGGGACCTGCCCGGGGTCGACCCCCGACTGGTGAAGGCGGTGGGCCTCAGAGCCGACCAGCACTTCATCCTGCTCGACGTGGACGCCTTGTTTGCTCCGATCATCGGAGGCTGATGATCGCCGCCCGCTAACATGCTGGGAGGAAGTCCGTGAATCAAACCGTGCTCGTCTGCGACGACGCCATCTTCATGCGAACGATGATCAGTGACATCCTGAGCCAGGCCGGCTTCGAAGTCGTAGGTGAGGCCGAGTCCGGGCTGCAGGCGGTCGAGAAGTACCGCATGCTCAAACCCGATCTCGTCACCATGGACATCGTAATGCCGGACATGGGCGGTATCGAAGCCGTCCGCGAGATCTGCAAGGACCATCCCGACGCCAAGATCCTGATGTGCAGTGCGATGGGACAGCAGGCCCTGGTGGTGGAAGCCATCCAGGCCGGAGCCAAGGACTTCGTGGTCAAGCCGTTCCAGCCATCCCGCGTACTCGAGGCGGTCCAGCGCGTCCTGGCTTGATTCATGGACCTGTCCAAATATGCAGCCCTCTTTCTCGCCGAGAGCCGCGAGCACCTCAATGCCTGCAATGGATCGCTGCTGGAATGGGAGCGTGCCCCGGCGTCGGTCGAGCCGGTGGACCGCCTCTTTCGCGCTATCCACACGATCAAGGGGATGGCCGCCACGATGGGTTACGCCGCCGTGGCGCAGCTCGCGCACTCCGCCGAGAACTTGCTCGACGCCCTGCGGCATGAACGGGTAGCCGCCACACCCACCGTGTTCCAGCTCCTCTTCCGCGCGGTGGACGCGCTCGGAGGAGCGGTCGAGGGGGTCGCCGCAGGATCTGAGGCTGAGGCGGACGCGGGCCTGATCGCGGAGCTGGACTCGGCGGCAGCCAAGGTCGGCCCGCACGAGGCTGTTGCCCCATCGGCGCCATCGGCTGTTACGAGCCCACCGGCTCGGCGGGCCTCCGACGCTCCCCGCTCCCGCCCCGTGCAGGTAACCATCCGGCCGGGAGCCGTGATGCGGGGGGCCCGGGCGGCACTGGTGCTCCAGCGCGCGGAGGGACTCGGGGTGGTGAGCGGCGTGCAGCCCGCGGTGGCGCAGCTGGAGCGGGACGAGTTCGACGGACGGTTTTTCTTCCGGCTTCAGACCAAGCTGCCTGATGCGGAGATCGCCGCCGCACTCGGCACCGTGGGTGAGGTGGAGGCGGTCCGGGTCGAGGAGACTCTCGCCGACGCCACCGGCCGGAGCCGGCAGATTCGGGTCGATCTCCGCCGGCTCGACGCATTGATGAAGCATGTTGGAGAGCTCGTCGTTGCCAAGAACCGGCTCACGGTGCTGTCGACTGAAGCTGCCGACCCAACGCTGGTCGAGCTCAGCGAGCGCATTGCGCGGCTGGTGTCCGCCATGCAGACCGAAGTGCTCGCTGCGCGGATGACGCCGGTGGGGGAGGTGTTCGATCGGTTCCCCCGGTTGGCGCGTGACCTGTCCCGCGACCTGGGGAAGAAGATTCGCTTCGACATGGAAGGCGAGGAGATCGAGCTGGATCGCTCCATCCTCGACGAGATCGGCGAGCCGCTGCTGCATCTCATCCGGAATGCCGCCGACCACGGTATCGAGCCGCCGGAGCAGCGCGCCCACGCGGGTAAGCCGGCCGAAGGCCGCATCCTGCTGTCGGCCACGCGGGAGCGGAACACGGTGGCGCTCCGGGTGGTGGACGACGGGCGGGGCATCGACCGGCAGCGGATCCTCGAGAAGGCACGCCGCGAAGGCCTGGCGACGGCCGATGTCGATATCCTGACGGACGATCTTCTGGTTCGGGTACTCGCCCGGCCCGGGTTCAGCACCGCGGCCGCAGTGAGCGGAGTCTCCGGCCGCGGGGTAGGGGTGGACGTGGCGATGACGCGGGTGCGGGCGCTCGGCGGAACCCTCGAGGTGCGCAGCGAGCTGGGCCGGGGCAGCACCTTCCTCATCCGGGTGCCGCTGACCCTCGCCATCGTCCGCGCCCTGCTGGCTGAAGCGGGTGGCGAGCGGTACGCCGTGCCTCTGGCGTACGTGGCCGAAACGGTGGAGTTCGACCGCCGGGCGGTCACGTCGGTACGGGATCGTGAAGCGCTGGTAGTGCGTGATCAGGTTATTCCCACGGTCCACCTGCGGGATCTGGTGTCCGCGCCGTCCCGGGGCCAACCGGCTCGGCAGCCGACCGTTATTCTGGAGGTTGGCGAACGGCGCACCGCTCTGGTGGTCGACGCGCTCCTCGGCCAGCAGGATATCGTGGTAGAGCCTTTCGATGCCCCCAGGGGCATGCCGCCCTTCGTTGGCGGGGCTACGATTCTCGCCGACGGCAAACCGGCTCTCATTCTGGACGCCGCGGCGCTCCTGTAGGAGGAAGGCATGGAAGACGTGCGTGACCTGAAGGAGTCCCAGCTCGACGCCATGCGTGAGGTCGCCAATATCGGCGCCGGGCACGCGGCGACGGCGCTGTCGCAGATGACCAATCGCACGATCATGATCACCGTGCCGAGGGTCAAGGTGCGCCCGCTGGAAGAGGCCTGCGATACGGTCGGGAGCCCGGACGAGGTCATCGCCGCCATTCTGATGCACATGATGGGCGACCTTACCGGGCGGGCGCTGCTGTTGTTTCCGCAGCGGTCAGCGCGCATGCTGTGCGACTTTCTGTTGCGGCGCGAGCTGGGCACCACTCAGGAATTCCTCGAGATGGAACAGTCCGCCCTGAAGGAAGCCGGGAACATTCTCGCCAGCGCATACCTCAACGCGCTCAGCGACTTCATGGGGATGATGCTGGTGCCCTCGGTCCCCAGCCTGGTCATCGACCTGAGTGGGGCCGTGCTGACCAGCACCCACCTGAACTTCGGCCACGACCGCGAGTACGCCTTCTGCGTGGAGACCTCGTTTCGGCTCGAGGGCCCCACCGAACCGCTGGGAGGACACTTCCTGCTGCTGCCCGACATAGCGTCCCTGCGGTCCATTTTCGACGCCATCCGACTGCCCTGATCGATGCCGGCCCCGGCGCTCTCGGAGCGCGATCTCACGGTGCTCCGCTCCTTTGCCCGTCGGATCGACCCATCCGACGCTGGGGCGCATAACAACCTCGGTGTCCTCTACTATCAAAAAGGATTGGTGGAGGAGGCCATCGTCGAGTTTGCTCGCGCGCTGGAGCTCGACTCGAAGATGCAGGTCGCCCAGACGAACCTGGAGATCGCCTACCGGGACAGCGGCCACTATGATCGCCGGATCGCGGAGCTGAGCGAGGCTGCTCGAAGCCGGCCCGAGGATCGCGCCGCCCGCTGGGAGCTGGGCCGCGCCTACGCAACCGTGGGCCGCCACGACGAGGCGATCGTCGAGTTCGAGGTCCTCCTCGCCCACCACCCGAAAGACGTTCCTACCCTGATTCAGCTGGGCCTCGCCGACAAGGCGCGGGGGCGGCTTGACGCGGCCAGTGAGTGGCTGGCTCGGGCCTGCGCCGAGGACCCCTCTAATGCGGCCGCTCGATTCCATCACGGCGAGGTGCTCTACAACCGCGGCCTCAGCGAGCCGGCACTGGCCTCGCTGAAGGATGCCATCGCGCAGAACCCCGACTACGCCGAGGCCCACTATCTGCTCGCCTTTGTATACGGCGATCTGGGCCAACACGAAGCGGCACGCGCAGCCACAAAGCGCGCGGTGGCGCTCAATCCGATGCTGGCCCGAGCCCAGGCCAACCTCGCAATTGAAGGCGGGGCGGCCGGGCGGCGGGGCGGCGGGACGGTCAGCCAGAACGGGACTCTCCCCTCTGACCGAGCTGCCCCGCCGCCCCCCGGCCCCGCGAGACCGCAGCCCGTGGCTGGTGCGCCTCTGGCCCACTACAACCTTGGAGTGGCCTTCCGGCAAAAGGGGTATCACGACGATGCCCTGCGGGAGTACAAGGCAGGTCTTGATGCGGGCGAGGATCGCCGGCTCAACCTGCAGGCCATGGCAGAGGTGCACCTGCTGCGCCGGGATCTCAGCGCGGCGCTCGAGCTATACGACGCGCTGGTGAAGGAGTTCCCCGACTCTCCCAAGATGTGGAATGAGCGCGGCGTGTGTCTCCATCAGGCGGGGAAGCGGGCCGAAGCGCTCGCCTCCTATGAGAAAGCGGTTGCGGCCGACTCCGCCTACCAGTTGGCGTGGAACAATGTTGGGGTCATCCGGGCCAGCGAGGCTTCGCCTGATGGCGCCGTGGCCGCCTTCCGGCAGGCGCTGGGTGGGTCGCGGCCCCTCTTTGCCGCGCGACTGAATCTGGCTCTGCTCCTGTTCCAGCGGCGGCAGAACAAGACGGCGCTGGACGAGTATCAGCGCGCCCTCACCGAGCAGCCCTCCAGCTCCGTCGGATGGAATGGAATCGGGCTGGTGCTGGTGGAGCTCAAACGGTTCGAGGACGCCCGGAATGCGTTCGGACGCGCGGTCGACGCCGACGAGGATTTTGCGGCGGCGCACTACAACCTGAGCTTCGTCCTGAGCCAGCTGGGTGACTTCGACGGCGCTCTGCGAGAGACCCGCCGCGCGCTGGAACTGGAGCCGCTGTATGTGCCCCAGAAGTTCGCCCTGACCATCGACCTTCAGTACGAAGACCCGACCATCGCGATCGCGCCCGAGCTGGTGGCCGACGTGAGCGGTGAGGAGCTCGCCGGTGAATTCAGCTTCGACCCGCCAGCCCTCGACCGCCTCTTCGACGAGCTCGCGCCGTCCCCGGCGGCTGCACCGGTCGAGCCGGCCGATAACTCGCTGGCAGGCGTGCGGGACCTGATCACCAGAGGACTGCTGGATCAGGCCGCGGCCGAGCTGAACCGTGCCGCGGCGCGAAATGCGCCCCGGGCAGCCACGGCGGTGCTCCTGGGCGACATCTTCGCCAAGCGCGGTCTGTATGGCGAGGCGCTGGAGCGGTACCGGGAGGCGCGGGCATTAGTTCCCACTGATCGGGACGCCACCCTGGGCGAGATCCGCGCGCTCCTGGCTCTCGGCTGGGCCAAGGACGCGGCGCCGCTGGCGGACGACCTTGCCTCGCGGGTGCGGGGAGATCTGGATGTCCTGGCTGCGCGCGCCCGGGTGCGGCTGGCTATGGGCGATGCCATCGCTGCGCTCGACTCCATTCGAGAAGCGCAGGCCCTCGCTCCGGGCCAGCCCGAGTTGTTCCACCTGCAGGCCCAGGTTTCCGTCCGCCTGGGAGACCGTGTGGCTGCATTAGCGGCCTTTAACACGGCGCTCGAGCTCGACCCTTCGCTGGTCCGGGTCTGGTGCGAGCTGGGCGCGCTGGAGGAGGAGCGGCGCAACTGGGCGGCGGCTCGAGCCGCCTACGAGCGCGCGCTCGACCTGTTGCCGACCTTCGGAACCGCAGCGCTTGCCCTCGCCGATCTGATCCGCCGCACCGAGTCCCCGCGCGCGGCCATCCCGGTGCTGGTGGGACTACTGGAGACCGATCCGTACGAGCTGGAAGCCCTGACCGCACTGGGACGGGCTCTCCTGGAGGACGGACGCACGGACCAGGCCTTTGAGGCCTTCACCCGGGTGCTGCGCTTCGATCAGGAGCACGCCGCCGCCCTTTACAATCAGGGCACCTGCTTCGCGAGGCAACGGCGGTTCGATGACGCGGTGCAGGCGTGGGAGCGGGTCATTCGGCTCGACCCCGATGGGCCGTTCGCCACCGAGGCCAGGAGCCGGGCTCGTTCCGCGCGCGACCTGCAACACATCTTCGCCGCGGCGGGGTGAGCCGTGGCACTCGAGGGCCCCCTCAAGGAATTCCACATCCAGGACGTCTTCCAGCTGCTGGATCTCGGCCGGAAGAGCGGAGTACTGCGGGTCACATCCGAGCTGCGCCAGACGGCGGGGACGGTGTCATTCGAGCGGGGCGGGGTCGTGGCCGCAACGCTCGGCCGCGATCCGCAGCCGATCGGCGCCAGGCTGGTGCGGCAGGGCAAGATCTCCGCCGATCAGCTCAGCCGTGCACTGGCGCTGCAGCACTCGGGCGACTCACGCCGCCTGGGCGACATTCTCGTCTCCAGCGGCGCCATCGCGCGGCGCGAGCTCGACCGGCAGCTCAAGGCGCAGATCGAGGAAGCCATCTTCGAGCTGCTTGGCTGGTCCGAGGGGTACTTCCGCTTCGAAGACGGGGCGCCGTGCGAGGGAGTGGTCGAGGCCCCGGTCCGGATTCCGACCGAAGGCCTCCTCATGGAGGCGGCCCGGCGCAGCGACGAGTGGTCCCGGATCGAGGACAAGGTGCCGCATCTGCGCCTGGTCCCGCGGCTACCGCCGGCCGACGCAGCGGTGGGGGATCGGCTCGATCTGACGCCGCTGGAGTGGGAGGTTCTCGCCGCGGTGGACGGAGCGCAGGATCTGCATGCGCTCGCCGCCGCGCTGGGGCGGTCGGAGTTCGATGTTGCCCGGACGGTGTACACCTTGAGCGCGGCCGGCGTGATCGTGCTCGACAGTGGCGGCACTCCCGGCAAAGACAATGGCGGGCCTCAAGTCATGCTGGGGCCGGTCCGCCAGGCCCTGACCCAAGGCGAGTACGAGAAGGCCGCTACTGCACTGCAGGAGATGTTGCGGTCCGACCCCCTCATGCCGGAAGCGCGACGGCTCTTCGGAGTCTGTCAGGCGGCCCTCGGCCGCTTCCGCGGGGCGGCGGAAACCTGGAAAACCTGGGGCCGCCTGGGCACTCACACCTCCGCGGAAGAAGCGCTCAAGCCGGCGGTGGACCGGCTCAGGCAAGCGGCGGAGACATTGGCCGAAGAGCTGGAGAGTTACCGTGACTGATGACATCCGAGCGTTGACCGCGCGGCTGGCCGATGAGCCGTCCAGTCTTGCCTTCCTGGAGCTGGGTGAAGCATTGCGGCGACGGGGCCAGCTCGAGGCGGCCTACAAGGTCGCCCGGGGCGGGCTGAGCCGGTATCCGGGACTGGCCGATGCTCACGATCTCCTGGGCCGGATTCTGGGTGACCAGGGCGACCTCGCCGGCGCATTCGACGCCTGGGCCGACGCCCTGCGATTCGATCCGATGCGCAGCGGGGCGCTGAAAGGCATCGGCTTCCTCTACTTCCGAGCCGGCAATATCGAAGCGGCCTTCGAGCATCTTCAGCGCGCCGCCGATATCGATCCGGACGACGAATCGATCGCGCAGGCTCTGGCTCGGGTGCGGGCCACCGCCGGGGCCACACCGGCCGGGGAGCCGGAGCGGGCAACGGACACGATCGCACCGGCTCCGGTTGCGACCGGACAGGCAGGGGATAGGAGTGCCGTGGTCCCCATGTTCTCGGCCCAGGAGAACGGCGATCAGGGGGTGATGCTGGTCGATGGCAATGGTCTCCGGTTGAGTGGCAACCTACGCAGCCCGACCAACGAGGATGTGGGTGACCGGGTCGCCGCCGAGCTGGCTGGCGTCTCCAAAGAGGCATCCCGCACCGCCAAGCTCCTCGGACTCGGCGGGTGGGTGGCCATCGCCGTGGAATCGCCCGAGGGCAATCTGTTCCTGGTACCTCCCACGCCGCAGACGCTGCTGCTGACGGTGCGGGATCCCGCGCTTCCCATGGCGCGGCTGGGCCTGATCGCCGAGCGTGCGGCGCGTGACGCTCGCGCCTGGCTGGGAGTGCAGGAATGAGCCCGACCAATGCGGTGCTGGAGCGGGTGACCCGGGTGCCGGGAGTCCGCGGCTCGTTGCTGATCTCTGCCACCGACGGGCTGGTGGTGGCGGAACGACTCATGGATGGCATCGACGGTCGCGCCATCGCCGCCCTGGCGGCCAGCCTGATTCAACGTCTGGTGCGCGCCACGGCAGGGGCGGGAATGCGGATCCCGACCTTCGTACACCTGCGTGGCAATACCGGATCGGTGCTCGCCGCGCCGGGCCGGAATGACCTCGTGCTGGTGGCGCTGGCGGGAGCGGACGCGAATCTGGGGCTCGCCCGGGTCGAGATGCTCGACGCGGTCGGTCGCCTCGCCTGATGCGTGCGCTCGAGCCATGGGTTGAAGGGCCGCTGCAGACGTTCCTCACCGAGTCGTCGGCGAGGCTCATTCTGCTCATGACCACATCGGGTCAGGTTGTGGCCCAGCACGGATTCTCCCGCTCGTTCGAGGTGATGACCGCCGCCGCGCTGGGGTCGGCGATCGTGGCCTCAACCGAAGAGCTAGCCCGGATCATGGGTGCATCCCGCTTCGGGGCCGTGGTGCATGGAGGAACCCAGCAGAGCTGCATGCTCTCCGCGTTCGGAACTCCGCGCGGCCGCTGGATCGGTCTCGTGGTCTTCGGGAGCGAAACGTCGATCGGACTGGTGCAGCTGTTCTTCGATCAGATGGTGGAGGAGCTGGTAGGGGCGGCGCCTCGGGAACAACCCGCTCGAGCGCCGCTGGCCGAGAATTTCGAGCACGAGCTCAATGCAAGCCTCAAAGAGCTATTCGGACGGTAACGATGTCACTCGTCAACTTCGCCGCGCGCGAAATCACCTGCAAGATCGTCTACTACGGGCCGGGTCGGTCCGGCAAGACGACCAACCTGCAGTACGTCTATGGCCGGGTGCCCGAAGCCCGGCGCGGGCGGATGGTGTCGCTCGCGACCCAGACCGACCGCACGCTCTTCTTCGATTTCCTGCCCCTCGAGCTGGGCAACATCTCCGGCTTCAGCACCAAGTTTCAGCTCTACACCGTGCCGGGTCAGAGCTACTACAACGCCACCCGGAAGCTGGTGCTCCAGGGCGCCGACGGGGTCGTGTTCGTAGCCGACAGCCAGGCTCGCAGGTTCGACGACAATATCGAGAGCCTCCAGAACCTGCAGGACAATCTGCTGGCGCAGGGCGTGGACATCCGCTACCTGCCGGTTGTGTTCCAGTACAACAAGCAGGACCTGCCTCGCGATCTGATCCTGACTCAGGACGAGATGGATGACGCGCTGAACTTTCGCGCGGTCCAGAGCTTTTCGGCCGACGCCCTCCACGGGACCGGCGTCTTCGAGACCCTCAAGGGGGTGTCGGAGCTGGTGCTGAAGAAGCTGGCGGCCGGGAGCCAGGTCGCGTGAGCGCCACCATGAATCCGCTGTACCGGTTCGACACCCTGGTGGTCGGGGCGTCGAACCGGCTGGCCTTTACCGCGGCAAAGGCCGTGGCCGAGTCCCCCGGCACGGTCTACAACCCGCTCTTCATCTATGCTCGTCCCGGCCTGGGGAAGACCCACCTGCTCATGGGCATCGGGCACGCGGCGCGGGCGATCAACCCGGCCCTGTCGGTCGAGTATCTCACGCTGGACGAGTTCGTGGAGTCGTTTCACGCCGCCATTGCAGCGGGGCAGGGTGAGGCATACCGGAGACGGTTCATCGACGTCGATCTTCTGCTGGTGGACGACGTGCAGTTTCTGACGCACCGCCGCGAGATGCAATCCGAGCTCCTGCGCCTCACCGATGCCCTGCAATCGGCTAACCGGCAGATCGTGCTCACCAGCGACCGGCCCCCTGCCGAAATCGAAGCGCTGGACGAGCGCCTGATCCGGCGATTCGCCGGGGGACTGGTCATCGATGTGGCGTCGCCCGACTATGAGACGCGGGTGGCGATCCTCCGGCGCAAGGCCGAAGAGCGGCGGGCGACATTCGGCGGCGGCGTGCTGGAGGCTGTAGCATCGCTCGCGATCGAAAACGTGCGCGAGCTGCTGGGCGCGCTCAATCGGCTGGTGGCATTCCAAGCTGTGAGCGACACGCCCCTGCTGCCTGCACAGGCGCGGGCATTGGCGGGCGGGTCGGACGCACTGGAAGCCGCTGCGCCTGATCAACAGCCTCCCGATGAATTCGGTGACTTTCTCTCCGACATCACTGCCACGGTGGCCCAACAGGTTGACTCCTGGCGGACCAAGGTTGCCGCGGCCATCCTGCGCTGGGAAGGCGAGGGATTCAGCACCACCCGGATCGAGGCCCTTTTGCACCGGGAGATGACCTCGGACCCGGAAGAAGTGCTGCGCAAGTTCGAATCAGATGTCGCCCGGCTCCGGGCCCTCCACGCGGAGGCCGCTGAGCTGGCGCCCGACCTGGCCGGCTCGACCGCCTTTAGGGACCCGGACGACATCGCCGGGGCCGAGGCTCTCACCAACCGTGCCCGCCAGGGCGCCCATCCGCCTCCCGCACCCTCGCCCCTCTGGAAGCTGGATGAGCTGGTCGAAGCCGCCGGCAATCGCATGGCCCTGCAGGCGGCCCGGGTGGTCGTGGCTGAGCCGGCCGTTCGCTATAACCCGCTCGTGATCGTGGGCGCCAGCGGCGTGGGCAAGACCCACCTGCTCCACGCGCTCGGCAACGCCCTCGGGGCTGCGGGGAAGAACCCGGTTGCCTGCCTCAGCGCTCATGAGCTCACCAGCGAGCTCATCGATGCTATCGATCGCAACGCCGTGGGAGCCTGGCGCGCGCGATACCGGACCGCGGCGGCCTTCCTGCTGGACGATGTGCACCTCCTGGCGAACAAGGACCGGAGCCAGGACGAGCTGTTCGTCCTGTTCAATTTCCTGATCGAATCCGGCCGGCAGATGATCTTCACCTCCACCGTGCCGCTCTCGGAGCTGACCGGTGTGGAAGCACGTCTCAGGACCCGCCTCGAGGGTGGCCTGGTCGTGGACCTGCCGGCGCCCGATCGGGAAATCAAGCATCACGTGCTCGAGCGGCTGGTACTGGCGAGAGTGGGCGCACCCGACCCCGACCTGGTGGATTATCTCGGCTCCCGTCCGGCGGAGTCGGTGCGCGCGGTACACGGGCTCTTTCAGCGGGTGCTCAATGCGGCCGAGTCCCGTGGTGGCGCGCCAACGGTGGCGCTTGCCCGCGAGGTGCTGGAGGCACCGGCTCCCAGGCCGCCCCGCCGTCCGCTATCCACCCGATCGAGCGGGGTCGTGGCACCGGCCAGTGGAGCTAAGAGCCGGGAGAAAGTGGTCTGGGACTGGCCAGATGTGGGCGAGCGCATCGTCGAGGAGTGGCGCTGATGGCCATCAAGGGCAGCCTCAAGGAGGCCAGTCTCCCCGACGTCATCCAGCTGCTGTTTCTCGGCCGCCGCACGGGCTGTCTTGCCCTGGCCGACCGACACAACTTCGGGACCATTTATCTGGACGAGGGGCAGATCACCTATGCCACCATTGTCAATCGCCGGGATCGCCTGGGCGACTTGTTGATCCGAAAGGGCAGGATCACGGCGGAGCAGCTCGAGCGGGCCATTGCGGCCCAGGAGGACGACCGTGAGCACAAGCTGGGCGAGATCCTCGTCGGGCTCGGTACGCTGACCCGAGCCGAGCTGGAAGACTACATACGGATCCAGATCGAGGAGGCCGTCTACTACCTGTTCACCTGGACCTCGGGGACCTTCAACTTCGAGGCCGGTCTCCGTCCCGAGAGTGAAGACTTCCTGGTCCGGATCAGTCCCGAGGCGCTGTTGCTCGAGGGCGCCCGCAGGGTGGACGAATGGAGCCTGATCGAGAAGAAGGTGCCCTCGTTCGATCTCATCTTCTCGGTTGATCAGGACCACATCGGGCAGTCGGCACCGACCCTCTCGCCGGAGCAGCAGCGGTTGCTGCCGCTGATCGACGGCACTCGCGACGTGCAGCAGATCATCGACCAGTCCGGCCTGGTCGAGTTCGATGTCGGTAAGGCGCTCTATGGCCTGAT
>DATBSM010000315.1:0-13189 GCA_036559785.1 Gemmatimonadales bacterium | reverse complement strand
GACGCCGGTTGCGAAACGGCTCCGCTCGCCCGCGTGGCCACCCGCCGCAGTGTGTCGGCCACGAAGCCCACATCTTCCCTCGAGCCGATCACCAGGGGCGTCCGCTGGTGCAGCTTTTCCGGCACGATGTCGAGGATCCGGTTCACCCCATCGGTGGCCGACCCCTCGGCTTGCTCCGCCAGGAACGCCATGGGGCTGGCCTCGTAGAGCAGCCGGAGCTTCCCCCGCGGATTCTTGCTGTCGGCCGGGTAGAGGAAAATGCCGCCGGCGACGAGGTTACGATGAAAATCTCCCACCAGCGAGCCCATGTAGCGACTGTTCTTCGGGGTGACGCCGTCAGGGCCCATCCCGGCGGGCGGGTCCCCCTTGAGTCCCCACACCGCCGCCTGCATCCCCTTCTCCCACCGGCCGAAGTTGCTCTCGTTCACGCTGTAGTACTTGCCGACGCGGGGTGTGATGATTTTCGGGTGGGAGAGCAGGAACTCGCCGATCGTGGGATCGAGAGTGAACCCGTGCGCTCCCTGCCCCGTGGTGTACACCAGCATCGTGCTCGAACCGTACATGATGTATCCGGCCGCCACTTGCTTGCAGCCCGGCTGGAGCACATCGGCCGCCGTGCCCCGCCCATGCATGCTGACCCGCCGGTAGATGCTGAAGATGGTGCCGACCGCGGAGTTCACGTCGATGTTGGAGGAGCCGTCCAGGGGATCGAAGAGGACGGCATACTTGCCGACGGGATATTCCGGAGGAACCGGGATGATGTCGTCGTCTTCCTCCGAGCCCATCACGCAGACTCTTCCGGTGTGCTTCAGGCAGTTCTTCAGCGTCTCGTTGGCGAAGATGTCGAGCGTCTGCTGTTCCTCGCCCTGCACATTAAGGTGACCAGCGGCGCCGAGAATATTGACCAGGCCGGCCCGCCTGATGGAGGCAGAGATGATCTTGGCAGCAAGACAGATGTCGTAGAGGAGGTTGGACAGCTCTCCCGTAGCCTCGGGATAGCGATCCTCCTGGTCCAGGATGAAGCGCTCGATGGTCGTGACGTGCGAATTCAAAGGGATCTCCGGTTCACGCTGTTTACCTCACGTCATACTTTGTCGAGCGACCATCGGACTGCACCGTCATTTCCGCCCCATCGGTCGTGACGGTTATGGCGCCATCCCGGTCGGTGCGCCATATCTCCACCCCATGGCGTCGCAACCGGGCCAGCGTCGGCGGCGAGGGGTGGCCGTACTTATTCCGCCCCACCGATATCACCGCGGCACTGGGCCGCAGCGAATCGAGCCACTCGTCGCTCGTGCTTCCGCGGCTTCCGTGATGCCCTACCTTGAGCAGGTCGACCGCCCGCGTCCGGTTTCGCATCTCGGCCTCCGCCGGAAATCCCGCATCACCGGCGAACAGCGCCTGAAAGTCGCCATACTCCACCAGCAGGACGAGCGAGTCCTCGTTGACGTCCTCCCCCCATCCCTGCCACGCTGGATCGGGGTGCAGAACCGTGAACGCGACGCCGTCCAGAACGAAGCGCTCATCACGGCGGGCGGCGTGCCACGGGACGGCATCGGCAGCGAGCTCATCGAGAAAGGCATAGTAGAGCGGATCGGCCACACGCTCCCCCGGCTCGAGGATCATTTGGGCGTCGAACCGATCCAACACGCTGGGAATGCCGCCGAGATGGTCGGCATGCGCGTGGGAAACGATGACGATCGCCAGCTGCCGGGCTCCCTGACGGGCCAGAAATGGAGCCACCACCCGGCGGCCGGCATCGCCCTGGCCGCTTCGCGGGCCCGCGTCGATCAGGACCCATCGCCCACCGGGCGTCCGCAGCACCGCACCATCGCCCTGGCCGACGTCGAGAAAATGTAACGCGAGTCCTGGGCCGCTGTTAGCCATATGGTGGGGCCAGGACCAGAACAGGCTGATCCAGAGTCCTACCACTGCGGCCCATCCCCACCTGCGGAGGGCCTCCCCGAGGGTATTCCGCTTACCGATGCACCACAGGGCAAGAGCGAGGGCGAGGATCCAGGGCAACCCGGAGCGGATCTCCGCGGCCTCGATGACGTGGCCACCCGGCACGGCAGCGCCCGCGGTGGCCAGCATCTCCAGCAGGGAGAGCGCCAGCCCGGCGCCACCCGCCAGAGATTCGGCCACGCCGGCCGACAACGGGAAGACAAGGAGACTGGCCAGCACGCCGGGTACCGCGACAGCCGCGAGGGGAAGAGCGAGAAAGTTGAGGGCGATGCCGATCACCGCCACAGCCCCCAGCGTTGTGGCCGTTATGGGCGCGGTGGCGAGAGTCGCGCCGACTGACGAGCCGAGGGTTCTCCACCAGGCCGTCTCGCCCAGTGTCCGGTCGGTCCAGTGGCTGAAGGTAGTGGCGCCCCAGAGTGCGGCCGCCGATAGCCAGGCCCCCAAATCGAGCACTGCCCACGGATCGACGAGAAGAACACAGAGGCAGGTTGCCGACAAGAGGGAGTTGGTCTCGACCTGTCGCTGACGTACCCGGCTCACGGCCAGAAGCACGGCGAGTGCGGCCGCCCGGGTGGCCGGCGCGGGCCAGCCAAGGAAACCCACGTAGGCGACGCTGGCGCCAGCAGCCAATGCCAGGGCGTGCCCTCTTCCCAGGCGGAGCATCCGGCACAAGAGGAAGACCCAGCCGGTGATCACTCCGACATGGAACCCGGAAATCGAGAGGAGGTGGACCAGACCGGACTGGGCGAACCGATCCTGCAGCGCCCGGTCGATGCCGCCACGCCGACCCAGAATGAGCGCGTCCACCATAGGCGCGCGCTCGCCATACAGCGCCCGGCTACTGTGGGAGAGCGCCGTCCGGAGCCGCGCCGCCGCACCCGGACGCCCGGCTCTGCCGCTTGCAGCGTTGATCACGAGGATACCGGAGGGCCGTCCGCCCACGCCCACCCGCGGAATCCACTGCCCGGTAACCTGCACCACCAGACCCGCGTCCATCCGACTCCCGGCAGGCCAGCGGCCGGCGACCGGTCCGCTGCACCCGGCGTGCACGGGTTGTACTGCCACCTGGCCCCCGGTCGAGTCCGCCGGCTCGAGCAGACGAACGGAGAGGCGCAGTCGCGCCGCCGGCAGCCGCACGGCGCACTGCTGGGCTTCCTGGACCCAGGCGAGCTCGCCACTCAACCGACCAAGCAGAGCGGAGCACATCAGCAGAGTCGCCAAGGGCTGCCTGATCAGGAGTGCGGCCACGGCGGTAACCACCACCACGCCCAGTGGTGCGCCAAAATGCAGAAGGCCGGTCGCGAGACCGGCCCCGTAGGCGGTGGTAAACAGAATGGCGGGCCGCAGTCTCATGGCGGCCAGCCGACTAGCCGGGAGTGGTACCTCCACGCCGGCCACAACGGGGCGCCACTGAGATCTTGCGCAGTGCTTCCATCACGACCACCTCGATGGCCGCACGACTCTGTTCCTTCTCCAGGTTCACTTCCGTCACCACCGCACCCTCCCGCCTCGAGACGTAGCGGGGCGGAACCCGATTCAGCGCGAAGGTCAGCACGTCGTCGCGGCAGAGATCGCAGCCGCAGTATGCCGGGAACAACGGTCGCAGCGTATCGTACGCAGCCATCACGTGATCTTCGACCAGGTTTTTGATCACAGGACCGCCAGCGGAGAGCTCGGCCTGAGGCCGGCCGAGGGGAGAAGCACTGCCCCGGTGAAGGTCGATCCGGTAGTACCGGTAAGGCGAACGCTGTGGTATTCCCCAATGGCGGTAGCGGGAAGATCCAGCAAGACCAGCTGGTTGGTGCGGGTGCGTGCCAGCATGAGATTGCCGCGGCGGGCTGGATGCTCGACGAGCACCTCGTGCGTCTCACCGATCCGCGCCATGTTCTTCCGGCGCACGTTGCTTCGCACCGTCTCGATGAGCCGGGCCAGCCGCACCGATGCCACCTCATCGGCCACGTGGTCGGGAAGTCGAACCGCCGGGGTGCCTTCCCGCACCGAATACTTGAAGGTGTAGGCGTCGTCGAAGTCGGCTTGAGTGACGAGGCTGAGGGTCGCCTCGAACTGGTCCTCGGTCTCGCCCGGAAACCCGACGATGATATCCGTCGAGAGGGTGATGCCGGGTACCGCGCGGCGCAGCTCCTCGACGACCTCCAGATATCGCTCGCGGGTATAGCGCCGGAGCATTCGCCTGAGTACCGCATTCGAGCCGCTCTGCGCCGGCAGGTGGATGTGCTCGCAGACTGCCGAAGTAGTTGCGATGGCCTCTATGACCCGGGGCGTGAAATCGGTGGGGTACGGGCTGGTAAAGCGGATTCGACGCAGCCCGTCGATACTGCCCACGGCGCGCAGGAGGTCGGCGAAATCGTGCTCGCCGTCGTAATAGCTGTTGACGGTCTGCCCCAGCAACGTGACCTCGGTGGTGCCCTGCTCCACCAGGTCACGCACTTCTCGTTGCACGTGCGCGAGCAGCCGGCTCCGCTCCGGTCCCCGGGTCTGGGGGACGATGCAGAATGTGCAGCGGTAATCGCAGCCTCGCTGTACCGTGACGAATGCGGTCGGGCCCTTTTCCCGCACCGCCGGCACGTCTTCGTAGTGTTCCCAGGAGCGGAACTCCGTGTCGCTGACCCGCTGACCGCCGTGGGCGAGAGCGATAAGGTCAGGAAGATTACGGTATGCGTCGGGGCCCACGACCAGGTCAACCCGCGGCACCTGGGTGAGGAGCGAGGGGCCCAACCGCTGAGCCATACATCCCACCACGCCCAGCACGTCGCCGGGTCGTTTGTGTCGCTGCAGCTCACCCACCCGGCCGATCACGCGTTGTTCCGCGTTGTCCCGCACGGCGCAGGTGTTGACCAGCATGACATCCGCGTCCTCCGGCTTCTCGGCGCGCCGGTACCCCTCACGACCGAGCACGCCGAACATCAGTTCAGAGTCGGCCACGTTCATCTGGCAGCCGTAGGTCTCGATGTAGACGCGTTTCAGCATAGAGAAATTATAGCCGCCGTCTCGCTATCCCGCCCGTCATGGCCGCACCAGGACCCCCAGCGACAGAATGAACCCGTTCTCGGAATAGACGCCCTCCGAGCGCCACACGTATTCGAGCGCGACATCCAGACCGGCCCGCTGCTGGGCAAGCCGCACGCCGCTTCCACCCGACACACCGTATTCCCGGGCCTGCCCTCCGGGCACCAAAGGAAACGGCAACGTGGCGTAGTGGCCGCCGATCCGAAGCGGAAGATGGAATGGCCGCCTCGGATCGGAGGTGTATTCCGCACCCACCGCGGCCTCGACTGTGTTCTGCGCCCCCGTGCCACCCAGTGCAAGCAGGTCGCTGTTCGCGCCAGACCACGTCCGGAACAGGGCCTGGCCTCCAAGATCGAGCTTCGGCGAGGGGCGCCAGTGGAGGCCCAATCCGGCAGAATAGGGGAGATCGATGGTGCCGACCCTGGCGGAATCGCGGTCCATGTTGACGTGTCCGTCCGACCGTGCCATTGCGGAGACTGCGAAGTTGGGTCCGAACTGGCGTGTCACTCCAACCGAGACGCCGACGCCAGTGAATGAAAGCTCGGATCTTTGCCGGGTGGACAGATAGCTGGGATCGTCGAATATCCGGGTCGAGGTGAGCCGGCTGGAGCCAGTGATGATATGGAAGCCCCCGCCGACCGCCCATTGAGAGCCGAAACGGTAAGAGCCGGCAATACGGAAATCATTGAGGCCGCCACGCGAGGAGAACGTGTCGCTCACACTCACCGGACCGCCAGCCAGGCCGATCGTGTCCGAGGACGCCAGAGAGAAATCGCGCGTGGCGTAATTGGAAAAACTGAGCCCGACAACCAGGGGAAGCAGGCGCACCCTTCCCGCAACCATGAGCTGAGGAAACCGAGTGTCCCGGATGGGGGCCGTTCCGGCGGGATTTTCCACGGTCAGGAAGCCATGGGTGGCCGTGAACACGGCAGTGAAGTTCTGCACGCTGGCCAGCGCCGCCGGGTTCTGGCTCGATTCCGGATCGACCAACCCGAACCCGCCGCCGGTGGAGATCGCCCGTACCCCGAGAGCTCGGCCGGGGTAACCCAGCCCCCGTACCCCGAACTGGGACGACTGCGCGCCGACTGCGCCGGGCAGGCTCATGAAGGCAAGAAAAACAAGAGCTCGGCGCACCTAGGGAGTCTCGAATGGGAATGAAAGCAGGTAGCTGATCCGGAGCCGCGGCCGGAACGCCGGGTCGGCCGCTCGGGTGGAGTAGAAGACCGGCCGGGTAAAGCTGGCGGCCTCTGGCGTGAGCGAAAGCATGAGCGCCGAAGGCCGCGTGGTCCGGCCCAACCAGAGCTCGACCAGTCGAACGGCCTCGAGACTGACAGTGGTGGTCCCGATCTCCAGCGTGTCTGCCGGTGGTGGAAAAAGACCCCGGAGCCCCACTGTCGCGCTCACTGGTGACTTCGCGCCCACATCGGCCAGCACGGCCCGGCTCAGTAGGATGGCCGGGTCGGTCGGGAGTCCGGTAATCGGGGCAACCGGAGTCAACTCGAGAGTGGCCCGAATTAACGAGGCCGAGTCGAGGATCCGAGATGGGAGGTCGAACCGGAGCATCGCCCGCGCCGATGTGGACCCGCCCACGGCCAGCAGGGTCGAGTCAACGACCGGGGGAATTTCCTCGACGTAGGTGGTCAGCGCGCCACCCAATGGGATTGTCCTGAGCTTGGCAGTCCCGGTATCGGGAACGTCGAGGGTGGCATAAGTAGTAAAAATCGGACCGGAGCCACCACCGAGGGCGCCTACCCGTACCCCGGTGGCGGTGGGGGTGGCAATACGAATGCCGACAGCGAGCCGCCCGCTGTCCGAAGGCGGAATCTCCACTCGGTGGAGATCGGCTGCATCGAAGACCGCGCGCACGACGCCGGTGTTGAGCGTGTCCGGCACGGGTATGGTGGCGATCAGACTCTCTGGAACGAAGGCTGGGGCCACCGACGCGAAGGTCGCGCTGGAGTCGAACGACGGCGAGAGCCGGTAGATGAGGAGTTGGAGGCCCGTCTGGTTGGTGTCGCGAGCGAGGACGGTAAAGCTCAGCGCCACTGAGTCGATGGTGTAGGTCCGCGCGGTATCCCGCACCGTGACCGTGCTCGCGCGGGCCAGGAATCGGACCAGCCCGCGGACCTCGAAGCCTTCGAGTCCGTTGGAGACCAGCATTGCCGGGGCCTGGTACGGCTGGACATATCCAACGTAGCTGCTGTCGGCCCCGGTGGTGGCGGGAAAGATCTCCTCCAGGACCTCCGGCTGTCCGCCGGGGCAGAGGGCGGGACAGTCCGCCGGAGCGGTCAGCTTTTCCTGACAGCCCGCGATAATGATGGCCGCCAGGAGTCCACCGATCCGCCACTTCACCGAAGCTGCTCCGGGCCGAACGCCACCGGCAGCAGATCGGAAAGCCGCCAGTGCACCGTCTTCCGCGACCCGACCCCTTCGATCGGCAGGTCGAGGCCGAACTCAGCCAGGACCTGACGGCAGGCACCACAGGGGGCCGCCGGCGGATCGACATCGGACACCACCACGGCCCGTCTGAACCGGGTCACCCCCGCGCTTACGGCAGCGCAGATCGCCGCCCGCTCGGCGCAGATGGTCAGCCCGTAGGACGCGTTTTCGACGTTACACCCGCTGAAGACGACCCCATCCAGACTCTCGAGCGCCGCGCCTACCCGGAAGTTCGAATAGGGGGCGTACGCGTGCGACTGGGCGGTTCGCGCGGCAGATAGCAGAGAATCAGTCAAGCCAAACCTCAGGTAAAAACGAGGTGCCAGCACTCAACGCCGGAACCCCGAGAAACTCGGCCACCGTCTGGCCGATGTCGGCAAAGGTGCGACGTCGACCTAGATCCGCCGGACGGACCTTAGGGCCGAACACCAGCAGCGGAACGATCTCGCGTGAGTGATCGGTGGACGGCGTGGTCGGGTCGTTACCGTGATCGGCGGTAAAGATAACGAGGTCATCCTCCCGCACCCCGTTCAGCAGCCGGGGCACGCTGCGGTCCAGCTCCACCAGACCGCGACCGAAGCCTTCAACATCGTTCCGGTGACCCCAGCTCTGATCGAACTCGATCACATTGGCCAGCAGCAATCCCCGGTGCATTGCGGCCAGCGCCCCTTCGATCAGCGCGTAGGCGTCCGCGTTGGTCTCGGTGTGGATGCTGGTGATGCCGCGGCCGGCAAACAGATCGTCTACCTTGCCGACCCCCACCCTTGGTATTTGCCGCTCGGCCAGCCGGTCCAACAGCGTGGGGCCGGGCGGCGGCAGGCTGAAGTCCCGCCTGCCGGCGGTCCGCTTCCAGGCACCGGGCTGACCCACAAAGGGGCGGGCGATGACCCTGGAGACCCCGTGCTCTCCCCGGAGAAGCTCGCGTGCGGTAAGGCAGGCGGCATAGAGCTCCGTCAGGGGTACCGCCTCCTCGTGGGCGGCGATCTGGAAGACGCTGTCCGCCGAAGTGTAGACGATCCAGCTGCCGGTCCGCCGATGCTCGGCTCCGTACTCGTCCAGCACTGCGGTGCCCGAGGCCGGCTTGTTGCCGAGCACCGCTCGCCCTGTCTGCCGGGCGAAGTCTTCCACAACCTCCGAAGGGAAGCCCCGCGGGTAGGTGGGGAACGGCGCCTCCAGCAACAGGCCGCAGATTTCCCAGTGTCCCGTGGTGCTGTCCTTCCCTGGACTCGCGGGCTCACAGGCTCCGTGGGCCGCAGTTGGCGCCGCCACCGGCGCCACGCCCTTCAGCTCCGCGCAGAGGCCGAGTCCCAGGGCCTCGAGCCGCGGGATCGAAAGTCCTCCCACCGCTCGAGCCACATTGCCGAGCGTGTTGCTGCCGGCATCCCCATAGTTCGCGGCATCGTGGGCAGGGCCGACGCCGACGCCGTCGAGAACGATGATTGCCGCGCGTCGCATCAGGCCTTCGGCATGGTCTGCACGAAACGGAACCGGAGGCCGGTCAGCGCCTGATCCAGCAGCTGCTTCTCGTCGGGATCGAGGCGGTCCGAGGTCTTCTCGGCCAGCATCCCGAGCGTATCGATCAGTGTCTGCGCCAGCTGGCGTGCGCTGCCGATACCTTCCGCGCCCGGCGGGAGCTCCCCGCTGAGAGCCGCTTCCGCCTGGTGGGACAGTCCCAGAATGAGCGACGCGAAGTGAGGGTTCACGGCGATCTCCCGTAACGGCGTGCGAGGCGGGGGCCCAACCGGGACAAGAGCTCGTAGGAGATCGTCCCTGCTGCTTCGGCCTGCTGGTCGAGTGAGATCAGCCCGCCGAACACCGTTGCTACGTCGCCCTCTGCCACGTCGTCTCCCACTGCGGCCATACACATGTCCATGGTGACTCGCCCGACCAGCGGTGCCAGCTTGTCGCTCAACTCGATGTGGCGCGGAAACGGATAGGATCCGGCGGCAGGACTGGCACGGGGAAAGCCGTCCGCGTAGCCTATGCCGACCGTGGCCACCCTGGTCGGCCGATCCGCGCGCCAGGTCGCTCCGTACCCGACGGTGTCGCCCGTGGCAATCGAGCGGATGGCTACGACCCGAGCCCGCAACGCGGCGACCGGTCTCGGTGATTGCGACCCGGCGGCGCCACCATACAGATAGATACCCGGGCGTACCAGATCACCGGCGAAGAGCTTCCCCCGGAGGGCCCCCGCGCTGTTGGCCGCATGAATCAGCGGCGGCCGTCCCGGTAAGACGTGGAGCACCTCGTGGAAGCGATCCCACTGGCGGCTGGTGCCGTCAAGATCCGACTCTGCGGCAAGAAAGTGGGTGAATGCGCCTTCCCAGCCCTTCGCGGCAGGCAACAAGGTGGCTATCCGGCTGACGCTCGCCCGATCATCCCACCGCACGCCTGCCCGGCTCATGCCGGTATCAACTTCGACGTGGAACGGTTTGCTCCCTGTGGCAATCCAGCTCTCGAGGGCCGAGACATCGCCGATGGACGGCCGCAAATCGAGATCGAGGTATTGCCGGATGGCCTGCGGCTGCAACGGAGTCATCACCAGGATCGGCCGCGTGATGCCGGAGGCTCGTAGCACCCGGCCCTCATCAACCGAGGCCACGCCGAAGCCCCATGGATCGAGTGCCTCGAGTGCGCGAGCCACCTCCGTTGCCCCCAGGCCATAGCCGTTAGCTTTGACCATTGGCAACAACCGGCTGCCCGAGACCGCGGCCACCGTGCGCGCGTTCGCTACCAGCGCTGCCAGGTCAACGTCCACCCAGGCGCGTGTCGTCTCGGGGGAAAAGGTCATGGGCGAGCCGGGCGGTATGATATTCGCCGCGAGGGATAAATGCAAGACAATTCAGCGCTTGGACGCGCGATGACGATGGTTCGCGACCTTCGCAATCGGTGCGCCTGGGATCGGGCACAAACGCGGGAGACGCTGCGTCCCTATCTGGTCGAAGAAGCGCTGGAGCTGGATCACGCACTCGGAGAAGGACAGCCGGAGGAGATCCGGGGCGAGGTCGGCGATCTGTTGCTTCATCTGGCCTTTCAGCTCGTCATCGCCGAGGAGCTCGGCGAGTTTACCGCCGGCGACGTCGCGGCGGAGCTGGAGAACAAGATGCGCCGGCGGCATCCTCACCTGTTCGAGCTGGGCGATGCTGAGCCATGGGAGCACATCAAGCGCCGGGAACGAAAAGGGCACGTGCTCGGCGGACTCATCCCCACACTGCCATCGCTCTTGATGGCGTACCGGCTTCAGGAACGAGCCGCGTCGGTCGGCTTCGATTGGCCTGACGTGGAAGGCCCGCTCGACAAGGTTCGCGAGGAGCTGAGCGAGGTGGAAGAGGAGCTGGGGCGCGTCGCGAGTCACTCCGCTGCCCCCCAGGACGGAGACCCCAACGCTCCCGGGCTCGCCCCGAGCGAGGAGGTGGTGAACGAAGTGGGCGACCTTTTGTTCGCTGTGGTCAATCTGGCGCGCAAGGCAGGGGTTCCGCCCGGTCTGGCGCTGGATCGAGCCAATCGGAAGTTCCGTCAGCGTTTCGAGGGAATCGAACGGCTCGCGGCCGAACGCGGTATTGATGTCCAATCGGCGGGGCTGGATGTACTCGATGGGCTTTGGGAGGAAGTGAAGACAGCGGGACAGCCGGGCAGCAAAAACAACTAGCAAGGAATCCTAGACGTCATCGGGACGAACCGCCCCCCTGCCCCCCTGCCCCGCTGTCTAGGGATACAACCGATGTATTTGCCTGGGAAACGCGATCGCCTCCCGAATGTGGGGAATTCCGCAGATCCAGGCCACAGTGCGCTCCACGCCGAGCCCGAAGCCCGAATGAACGAAGGTCCCGTACTTGCGCAGGTCGAGGTACCAGCGATACACCTCGGGGTCGAGTCCCTGTTCCTTGATTCGGGCAAGCAGCTTATCGTAGTTATCCTCGCGCTGAGACCCGCCGATGATCTCCCCGTACCCTTCTGGCGCCAGGCAGTCGTTATTGAGCACCGTTCGCGGGTCGTCGGGGTTCTCCTTCATGTAGAACGCCTTCACCTGCCTCGGGTAGTTATACACGAAGAGGGGACGATCGAACTCCTTGGCTAGCAAGGTCTCGTCATCTCCGCCGAGGTCACTCCCCCAGGTGATGTCGGACCCCAGGCTGTTGAGCCTGGACACCGCGTCCGAATAAGAAATACGGGGAAAGGGAGCGAGAACCCGCTCGAGTGGCGCGACGTCCCGTTCGAGCTCCTTCAGCTCCTCCTTCCGCCGGTCGAGCGCCCGGGCCACGATGTAGCTGACGAACTCTTCCTGGAGCCGCATGTTGGCGTCCGAGTCGTTGAACGCAACCTCGGGCTCCACCATCCAGAATTCGGTGAGGTGGCGTCTGGTCTTGGACTTTTCGGCGCGAAAGGTTGGACCGAAGCAGTAGACCTTGCCGTGGGCCGCGGCCGCGGCTTCCACATAGAGCTGTCCGGTCTGCGCCAGATAGGCGTTCCCGAGGTCGAAGTACGGCGTGGCAAAGAGATTCCCTGCTTCCTCGCCGATGGCCCCGGTCAGGATTGGGGTGTCGACCAGAATGAAGTCACGCTGGTAGAAAAAATCGCGGATCCCCTGGACAACCTCGTGGCGCACCCGGGCTACAGCCGCCTGACGGCGGGTTCGGAGCCACAGGTGTCTATGCTCGAAGAGGAAAGTCGTCCCATGCTCTTTAGGGGTGATCGGGTAGTCCTGGCTGGCACCCAGTACCTCTACATTCTGTAGGGCCAGCTCGTAACCACCCGGGGACCGCGGCTCTTCCCGTACTACGCCGATAAGGGCGACACTGGTCTCCTGGGTCAGCGATCCAAACGCCGCCCATATCGACTCGGGCACCTCTTTCTTGGACAGGACCCCTTGCACCGTTCCCGAGCCGTCTCGTACCACGACAAACGCGATCTTGCCGCTCGACCGGGTAGTGACCACCCAGCCGCGGACCGTGATCGTCTCGCCGACGTGCGCGCGGAGCCCGCTGATCTGTACTGCCGCCATGCCATATCCGATGGGAAAATGAGGCTGAGCCGAGGAGCGTTGAGTCTAGCCCTCCTCCTCGGAAGCGTCAACGCGGGCTGCGTGAATTTCCGGCCCCCACCGACCCCGCTCGCCGCCGCGGCCGCGGGCGATGCCCCTACGCCCGTCTGGACCGCGAGAACGGGCAGGAGGGTCACAGGATTGATGGGAGTTCGGGACAGCACCCTCTACGTCGGGGGCATGGACCGGAAGGTCTACGCAGTGAATCTGGCGAACGGTAAGGTACGTTGGTCGACTCGGGTCTCGGGGATAATCGTCGGGGGTGTACTTCTCCAGGGCGACACCATCTACGTGGCGACCTCCCGTCCCAATGGCCAGGTTCAGGCGCTAAGCCTGAAGGATGGCAAGAAGATCTGGCGGATCTCCGCAGGCGCGATCGCGGCCCCGCTGGCGATGGTGGGAGGAGTACTCGTAGGGGAGACCCAGCGGGGTGACGTGGTCGCAATGGATCCCGCCAGCGGAAAGATTCGCTGGCGCCGCCGGGTAGGAGTCGCTCGCACGCCGGCCGCCGCAGGGGGTGACGGCGCGATCCTGGTCTCCACCACCGATTCGCTCTTTCGAGTCGCGCTCTCCGACGGACAGGTCATCCAGCGGGCAGCCTCACCCGGCAGCGTCGTGGCTCCCTGGCTAGCCCGGAATGGAGCGTTGCTGGCCGGAACCACAGATTCGCAGGTGGTGTCCATCCGTCCGACTGACTTGCAGCGCCTGTGGACTGTC
>DATBSM010000314.1:0-1589 GCA_036559785.1 Gemmatimonadales bacterium | reverse complement strand
TTGCTGGAAAACTGACTCGCTGTCCAGATGAAGGTGACCTCGCTCTGCCCCGCCGCCCCGCTGCCCCGCTGCCCCGCTTACCCGCCTTTGAGCCACGCTCCCCCGTCCACCACCATGATCGCGCCGGTGATCCAATCCCCTGCGGGACTCGCCAGGAAGGTCACGGCTTGGCCGATATCCTCGGGCGTTCCCCAGCGGCCGAGCGGGATCGATCCCGCGGCGTACTGCTCCATGCCGAACAGGTCAGGCGCATCACTGCCGGGCGGGGTGAACGCCTTCCTGACTCCCTCGGTGGGAATCGGTCCCGGCGCCACGGCGTTGACGGTGATCTTGTCCTTGGCCCATTCGAGCGCCAGCGTGCGGGTGAGCGCGTCCACGCCGGCCTTGGCGGCGGTGGCGTGAGCCATCAAAGGCCAGCCACGATAGTGCAGCGTCATGGAGATCGAAACGATTCGTCCGCCGCCCTCAGCCTTCAGCAGCGGGTAAGCGGCCTGGCAACAGTAGAAGGTGCCGTACAGGTCGGTTTCGACCACAGCCCGCCAGGCATTGGGGCTGAGCGTAGCGCTGGGTGCGTAGAAGTTGCCGGCCGCGTTGTTGACCAGGATGTCCAGCCGACCGTGCTTCTCTCCCACCTGACTCACCATTCGGGCCACCGACTCCGGCTCACGCACGTTGACTTCGACCGTGCTCACCTTGGCGCCGCCGGCCCGGAGACGCTCTGCGGCGGGCTCGAGATGTTCCGGCTTTCGGCTCGCTATCGCTACTTCGGCCCCGGCCGCCGCCAGCGACGCGGTGATCCCATAACCGATTCCGGTTCCGCCTCCGGTCACCAACGCCACTCTGCCCCGCAGGAGATCGGGCCGGAACACATTGAGCGGCGATTGGTTCACGCTGGCTGTCCGCGCGAGGCGAGGCGGGCGGCAAACGCCTCCAGGCGGGCGCGGAATTCGGGACTCTGCAGGGCCTGCAACTGGGCCGCGCCTTCGGTGGAGAGCGCTTGTTCCAGCGCGCCGACCTCGGGGGCGCGAGTGAGGCGCTTGATGCTCCGGATGCTGGGCGCCGAGCACTCGAGCAACGCGTTAACCGTCCGCCGTACGGCCGAGTCCAGGCCGGCGTCCTCAGTCACCTCCTCCACCATCCCGATCGAGAGCGCCTCTACGGCGTTGATGGGCTCACCAGTCATCAGCACCCGCATCGCCCGGCCGACGCCCACCAGGCGGGGCAGCGTGAAGGTGGATCCTCCATCAGGCACCAGCCCGATCCGGGCGAACCCCGAGCTGAAGATCGCGCTGGAGCCCGCCAGCCGCATGTCGCAAACGAGGGCCAGGTCGAACCCAAACCCGGCAGCCGTACCCTGCACTACGGCGATCACCGGTATTGGGCAACGCACGATGGCAATGACGGCGGACTGAAAGTCACTGAGGCCGTGCTGGAGGTCCGAGACCTTGGGGGTGGTGCCGAGAGCGCGGAGCCAGTGAAGGTCGAGGCCGGTGCAGAAGTGGCCACCCGCACCCGAGAGCAGAATGACTCGGGTTTCTCCGGCTTCCTCGAGCTGCTCGATTTCCTGCGCCAATGCGCGCGCCAGGCCC
>DATBSM010000313.1:0-20391 GCA_036559785.1 Gemmatimonadales bacterium | reverse complement strand
TCCCTGCCGGGCGATCGCGTCAGCCGGAGCGAGGGTGCCGGTGGAATCGCGGAGAAGGACCATCAGGCGGTCTCGCTCCTGCTCGAAGGCGGCGCGGTCCGACTTGGGTACCGGCGCGCCTCCGCCGATCTTGACCCGCCTGGAGTCCTTGGCGACTCCGTTCATTCGGAACTCGTAATGAAGGTGAGGGCCGCTGGCGAGGCCGGTGGAGCCGACATACCCGATCACCTGGCCCTGCTCGACCCGCACGCCCCGCCTGACCTTGCTCGCGAATCCACGGAGATGCCCGTAACGGGTGGTGATGCCGTTGAGATGGCGAAGCTCCACCAGATTGCCATAGCCGCCGGCCCACCCCGCCCGAAGTACGACTCCGTCGCCCGCTGCGAGGACCTGCGTCCCGGGGCGAGCCGCGTAGTCGGTCCCCTCGTGCCGGCGAGTGCGGCCCAGCACCGGATGAAACCGGCGGTAGGCGAAGTTCGAGGATATTCGGCGAAACTCGACTGGAGCACGAAGAAAGGCACGACGGAGTGAGCCTCCATCGGCGTCGAAGTAGAGCGCACCGCGCGAGCTCGACGGGGAGAACCGGACTGCCGTCAAGCTCTTGCCCGAAATGGTCAGGTCACTGGCCAGCACCCGGCCAAAGCGAGCCTCCCCGTCTTCGGAGACCAGCCGTTCGAACACGACCTGGAAGCGGTCTCCCGGGCGTATATCGCGGGTAAAGTCGATTTCCCAGGCATAGACGTCGGCCAGGTCCCACGCCAGTCGTTGGCGGTTGCCGCTGTCGAGCTGTTTGTCACTGACCCCCGCGTCAAGCGCTTCGTACAGCGAGTTGTTGATGGGGCCTTCGATGCGCATCTCCTGCTGGCGCCACCGAATCGGCTCCGCCTCAGCGTTCCAACCTTCGGAGATCCGGCGAAAGGTGACTCGCTGCTCCGGCGTGGTGCGCACCACGATATGGCTCGGGATAGAGTCACCCACGGCCTGGCGGAAGCTGAAAATCAGGCCAGGCCGCAATTTGCGGGGATTGAGCGCAAGCGAGGGATCCAGCCGCTGGAAATCGATCCCGGCGACCTTGTTACGGGCGAAGAGATCCGACAGCGTTTCGCCCTGCTGCAGCGTGTCGATTGTTTCAGTGTAGACAGCGGGGGGAGGTTCGGCGGTGACCGGGGCAGCGGGAGTCGCGGGCAGTCGATGCCAGGGCCACGACCCACTCAGGCCAAAGAACGCCGCGGCGCCGAACACCAGGGCGGCGAGAGAGAGGCCCAGTCCCCGCAGCATTAGTCCATCTGCCGTCGGATGAACGTCGGGATTTCCATCTCCGGCACGTCAGTGGGCGTTCCGGCTGCAGGCGTCTGATGAATCCGAGGCTGCGAGCGGGTGATAACCGGGGCTGCCGCCGGAACCGGGGTCGAAGGCCGCTGTTGCCGCTGCGAGGGGAAATTGATCACCCCTGCTGCGCCCGACGCCCGTCCGATGGGCTGGTCGGCGGAGGCCGGACGGTCGAAGCCGGTGGCGATGACGGTGACTCGCACCTCGCCGTGCATGGCGGGATCGTTCCCCGCTCCGAAGATGATCTCCGCGTCGTCGCCCACTGCGTCGTGAATGATGTCGTTGATCTGGGTCGTTTCACCCAGGGTCAGGTCGTCACCACCGATGATGTTGATGAGAACGCCCATGGCGCCGGCGATGGAGATGTTGTCGAGCAGAGGGCTGGAGATGGCCTGCTGGGCCGCCTCGAGTGCGCGATTCTCGCCCCGGCCGATGCCGGTGCCCATCAACGCCGCCCCACCGTTCTGCATGACGGTCCGGACGTCGGCGAAGTCTACGTTGATGATGCCGGTGGAGGTGATGAGGCTGGCGATACCCTGGGTGGCGTGGAGCAGCACCTCGTCGGCTTTCTTCAGCGCTTCCTGAAAGGGAATTCCCTTCCCTACCACAGCCAGGAGCCGCTCGTTGGGGACCACAATCATGGTATCGACGTTCTTGCGCATTTCCGCGATGCCGCCCTCCGCCTGCTTCATCCGCCGCCGGCCCTCGAACAGGAAGGGCTTGGTGACTATGCCGACGGTGAGCGCTCCGGCCTCGCGGGCCATCTGGGCCACCACCGGCGCGGCGCCGGTTCCGGTCCCGCCACCCATGCCGCAGGTGACGAAGACCATGTCGGCCCCCTGGACCGCGTGGAGGACCTCGTCCCGATTTTCCTCGACGGCTTGCCGGCCGATCTCGGGCCTGGCACCGGCACCGAGCCCGCGGGTGAGCTTACGCCCGATCTGGATCTTCACGTCGGACTTCGACATCGCGAGCGCCTGCGAGTCGGTGTTCACCGAGATGAACTCGACTCCACCGAGCTGATCCTCGATCATCCGGTTGACGGCGTTGCCACCGCCGCCACCGACGCCGACCACCTTCATCCGCGCGGTCTGCGCCGCGCCCTCTTCCAGCTCAAAGATCATGGTCATGTCCTCGGCTCGACTCAGAAGAAGTCTTGAAGCCACCGCCGCACTGGAGCGAGCACTTTCTCCACCGCTGGTGACTTCCGGCTACCCGTACCCAACCCGCCGCTGACTGCGACCTGCCGGGCTCCGTAGAGCGCCAGGCCTGCCGGTACTGCCATGCGGGGTGATTCGACGCTGTCGGCGAGACCCCGCAAGCGTTGCCCGGGAACGCCGCACCGGGCCGGCATCGCGAACACTTCGCGAGCCAGCTCCACGATGCCCGGCGCCAACGCCCCACCACCGGTAATGATCACGCCTGCTGGTAAGCGTTGATGATACCCAGCCCGGGTGATCTCGTCGAGCGCGTACTCCAGGACCTCCTGAAGCCGCATGTGCATGATGTGCGCCAGCACCCGTCGCTGCGCGTTGCGCGCGCCCTGACCCGGCGTGCTGGGAAGGTCGAACACATCGCTCTCGGGAATCAGCGGCTCGAACGCGGCGCCGAAACGCTCCTTCAGCCGCTCAGCGTCATGCTGGGTGACCTGAAGCCCATGCACGATGTCGCCGGTCACGTGTCCTCCAGCACAGAGCAGCGAGCCCGTGTGCCGGATCTTTCCGTTCTGGAAGATCGACACGTTGGTCGAGCCTCCACCCAGCTCGACGATGGCGCAGCCGAGCTCGATCTCGTCGGGGGTGAGCACTGCCAGTGACGCGGCCAGCGGCTCGAGCACAAACTCGGCGACGTGATAGCCGGCCCGCTCCACGCATTTCCGGAGGTTCTGGAGCACGCTCGAGAGCACTGTCACCAGATAGACCTCGGCTTCGAGCCGGGATCCGGTCATCCCGATCGGCTCGCTGATCCCCCCCTGCTGGTCGATCAGGTAGTCCTGGGGGATGGCGTGCAGCAGCTCGTGGTCCCGGCCGAAGCTGACGTTGCTGGCCATGTCGTTGACCCGAGCCACGTCGCTGGTGCGAATCTCCTCGCCGGTCACCGACACCATGCCATGGGAGCTGCGGCCGGCAACGTGCTCACCGGCGATGCCGCAGTAGATCGCGCCGACCTCGACCCCCGCCATGCGCTGGGCGCTCTTCATGGCCTTGTCGATCGCCCGCGTGGTCTCTTCGATGTCCCGCACCACACCGCGCCGTATGCCCGCGCTGCGCTCCACGCCCAATCCGAGGATCTTGGCACCGGGGTCGCGCGCATCGCCGGTCACTTCGGCGATCACGGCAACGACCTTGGTGGAGCCGATGTCCAGCGCGGCCACGAGCCGCTGAGGCTGGCCGCTCATGCTCCGGTCCAACGGACGACCACCTGGCCAGCATAGCGTCCATCGAGCTCGTGATATTTCCGCCCCTGTCGGGCGAGATCCTGCGCGACGGCCATCACCGCTCGTATGTCCTCCGCCGTGACCTTCGGGCCGAACCAGAATCGACGCCCGTCAACATCGAGGAGCACGTCATCCTGCACCCGCCAGGCCGTTCGAACCCGCGCGAACAGGACCGGGTCATGCTCCTGAACGCTGGCGAGCACCCGCGCCACCCGAGAATCAGCACTGGCCGCCACCGGCAGGTCGGGCGCGGATGCGCTGGGGTCGAAGGGGAGAACTCTGCCGCCCGAATCCAGCAGCGCCATCCCGCCATCGCGTGGCGCGAGCGCCACCGGAACGGCCTCTACCAGTATGATCTCGAGCGTGCCGGGGAGCCGGCGTCTCACCACCGCCGATGCCACGCCAGGCAAGGCGCGCACTTGACCACCCGCGGCCGAGAGGTCGTCGAAAACGCTGGCTCCGGAGCCGAGCTCCAGCGCCGCAATCACCTTTGCTGGTGGAAGATACCGAAGTCCGGCGATTTCCACCCGCCTGATCCGGAAGAAGTCGAGCCGGCGGAGAATCTCAGGCGCGCCGAGCCAGACCAATCCAACACCCAGCAGGGCGCCCAACAGCTGCAGCCCGAGCAGAAGGCGGGGATGGCTGGGCCAGCCGCGTATCAGGCGGCGCTTAGCCACCGCACCAGCTCGGGAGCGACCCGGGTAATATCGCCGGCACCGAGCGTCAACACTACATCACCCGACCGGAGCTCCAGAAACACGTTGCGGCCCACGTTGGCCCGGGTTGCCTCGAACCGCGTGTCGGCGCCGGCGCCTTCCGCCGCGGCGGCCACCTGACGGCCGCTCACGCCCGCAATGGGCTGCTCCCGTGCCGGGTAGATCTCGGTCACGAAAACCACATCCGCCGCCGCCAACGCTTCTCCCATCGCCTGCCCGTGAGCCGCCGTTCGGGAATAGAGGTGCGGCTGAAAGACGGCCACCAGGCGCCGGCCGGGAAAGGCTTGTCGGGCGGCCGATAAGGTGGCGGCGAGCTCCGAGGGATGATGAGCGTAGTCGTCCACCACGGCCACGCCGGCGAACTCTCCCAGGCGCTCGAACCGGCGACCAACGCCCTGAAAATCGCCGAGCGCCCGGGCAGCCGGTTCGAGCTCGCCGCCGAGGGCATCCACCGCGGCCAGCGCCGCCACTGCATTCCGCAGGTTGTGAAGACCGGGCACCTTGAGTCGAAGCTGAATAGTTCGGCCGTCGCCCCATGCGATACGAGCCTCGGTGGAAGCCGCCTGCTGGACCACCTCGCCGATCCGGATATCCGCGTCGCTGGCACAGCCGAACCGGCGCACCGTCGTCCCCACTCGCTCACCGATTCGCCGGGCCCCGGAGTCGTCGGCGTTGATGATGGCGATGCGCGCCCGGCCCGCGAACTCGGCGAACGCGTCCTCGAGTGCCGACATGGAGCCGTAGCACTCGAGATGATCGGGCTCCACGTTGTTCACCACCGCCACGGTCGGATACAGTGTCAGGAACGCCTTGTCGTACTCGTCGGCTTCGACCACGAAGAGATCGTCTCCGGCCACCCGGGCGTTGCCACCCCAGGTGCTCACCCGTCCACCGGCGATACCGGTCGGGTTCAGCCCGGCGGCGGTCAAGGCCTCCGTCGTCATGACCGTCGTGGTGGTCTTGCCATGGGTGCCAGAGATGCCGACGGCTCGCGCACCTTCGATCAGCTCGGCCAACGCCACCTTGCGGGGCACGATCGGAAGGCCCAGCTCCCGCGCCCGCTCGAGTTCGGGATGCCCGGCGGCGACCGCGGCAGTGACCACGATGGCCCGAACTCCCGACAGGTGGGCCGGGTCATGACCCTGCGCGATCCGAACTCCAAGGGCGGCCAGATCGGCGGCACCGGTGGGATCCATATCGCAGCCACTCACGGCAACCCCACGGCGACACGCGATGAGTGCCAGCGCACTCATCCCGGCGCCGCCGATTCCCATGAAGTGGACAGTGCGCGTATCCGAGGGGTTAAACAAAGCCATGTTTGATGACGCTAATGTAAGGTGTTGCTAAGGGTTCTCAAAGTGCGCGGCTCAGGAAATGAGTGTCAACAACTTAGACACTATGTCTCGAGCCGCCTGCGGTCTCCCCCGCGCCAAGGCCCGCTCACCCATCTGCTTCCGGCGGGCCGGATCGCTCAACAGTCCGGTGATGACATCCCGCAATCGATCCGGCGTCAGCTCCGCCTGTGGCAACATGAGGGACGCGCCCGACGCGGCGAGGACCCTGGCGTTGTAGGTCTGGTGGTCGGCTGCGGCCGTGGGCAGCGGCACCAGGACATTTGGGAGTCCCCAGGCGCACAACTCGGCCACGGTGATCATTCCCGCCCGGGACACTACCAGATCAGCCACCGCGTAGCCATCGCCCATCGGATCCAGGAAGTCGAAGACCTGCACGTGGGGGGGCCGGTGATAGCGGGCGAATTCATCGTAAGTACCCCGCCCCGTCACCCAGATCAGGACCGCGTTCCCCGGTCCGCCGCCTTCGATCCATCCGGCCACGGCCTGATTGATGGCCCGGGCCCCCTGACTCCCCCCGGTGATGAGAACGACAGGGCGTGCGCCATCGAGCCCGAACTTGGTGGTGGCCGCGCCCCTTCGGCCGCCTACTGGAGCGGTGATGGGGTTGCCGGTGTCAAAGACCTCGGTGTTCGGACCGAGGCGGAGCAGCCCCTGTGCTTCCGGTAAGCCCAGGTACACGTGGCGCACCCGGCGGCTCAGCCATCGGCTCACCAGGCCCGGATACGCGTTCTGTTCCTGAATGGCGGTTGGAATTCCATGGCGCGCTGCCCACCAGACCACCGGTCCCGACGCATATCCTCCGGTTCCCAGCACCGCTGCCGGCCGCTCGGTATCGAAGACGCGCCCTATCTCACGAAGTAACCGTCCTGCGACGAAGGGCCAGCGGAAATTTTTCCACCAGGTGCGCCGGTAGATCGGCTCGGTGGGCAGCAAGTGGAACCGAAAATCGCGGCTGGGAAGTATTCTGGCCTCAACTCCTCGACTGGCCCCGATCAGGACCGGCTCCACGTCCGGCGCCTGGTCCAGGAGAGCGGTGGCGATGGCGAGAGCCGGCATGAGATGGCCCCCGGTGCCGCCGCCGGCGATTAGAACGGTACGGCGGTATGGCGGTACGGCGGTAGGTGATCGCTGGGGGGTCATGGGCTCGCTCAAACTCGACGTCCGCTTCGTCGCGCGCTGGCTTCGTCGTCCGACTTACGCCGGTCGGTCCCGTCGTACTTGCCTACCGCCTTACCGACGTTCCGCCGTTCCGCCCGCACCGCCCCTCGCGGGCTCCCCCGCAGCCGCCCGATGTTGATCAGGATACCGGTGCCCAGAAGTGAGATGACCTGGCTGGACCGCCCGTACGACATGAAGGGGAGCGTCAGCCCCGTGGTTGGCATCAGGCCCAGCGACACCGCCATGTGCATGAAGGCGGTGAGTCCGATGGTCGCGGTGAGCCCTACGGCGAGATACTGTCCGAAGGGATCGGTGGAGGTCTTGGCGATGCGGAAGCCCAGCCAGCAGAACAGCGAGAACAGCGCCACGACCACCAGCACGCCGAGAAATCCCCACTCCTCACCGATGGTGCTGAACAGGAAATCAGAGTAGGCATACGGCAGATAACCCAGCTTCTGCTGCCCCTCGCCGAATCCGACCCCGAAGATCTGCCCCGACCCGATGCCTACGAGCGACTGCTTGATCTGAAAGCCGGCATCGCTGGTGGCGTCGCCCGGGTTCATGAAGGTGAGCAAGCGAGCCAGGCGATACTGAGCATCCCGTATCTGGTGAAAGACCAGGATCATGCCGGCGCCGCCCAGGAGCAGGAAGTGGCCGATCTTCGCCCCCGAGGTGAACAGCACCAGACCCCCGAGCAGGGCCACGAGCGTAGCCATGGAGAGATTGGGCTCGAGGAGAATCAGGACGGACACGAGCCCCAGAATCAGCATGAATGGCAGCACGCCCTTCTTGAACTCGCGAACCTGGAGGCCCTTCTTCGAGGCGAGCATGGCGCACCACATCACCACCACCATCCGCGCCAGCTCGGAGGGCTGGAAGTTGACCAGACCTAAATCGATCCACCGCCGTGCTCCATTCACCGGCGGAGCGATCGCTAGCGTGAAGGGAAGGAGCGGGATGAGCAGAAGGATCAGGGTAAGCAGGAGGAGCGGCCACGCGAGCAGGCGCCATCGGTGATAATCGAGTCGTGAGGCCAGGAGGAGCAGAATCCCTCCCATAGCGGCCCCGGAGAGCTGGCGCAGCGCAACGCCAAACCCGGCATTCTGCCCATGCAGGGTCACCAGACTAGCGGCGCCATAGGTAGCCGCAATGCCGAACACCACAAGCACGGCCGTGACCATGCCGAGGAGTCGCGTCTCCCACCTCATCTCCCCGGGGTGGCGAACAGCCCGGGGACTCAGAACGCCTCCACCGCGGCGCGGAAACGATCTCCTCGCTCCTCGTAGTTCCGAAACATGTCGTAGCTGGAGCAGGCCGGCGACAACAGCACGGCATCGCCCGGTTGCGCCAGCTCCCGCGCCACCGTGAGCACGTCCGTGAAGGTGCCGGCCGGCACCACATTGAGACTCGGGCCCAGATCCTTCACGATCAGGGGACCCGCCTCGCCATACGCTACGACGGCACGGCATCGATCCTGGAGCCGTTGGGCCAGCCGGGTGTAGGGTTCGCCTTTGTGACGCCCGCCCAACAGGAGCACGAACCTCCGGTCGAGCGCCGCCACGGCGACCTCGGTAGAGGTGATGTTGGTGGACTTCGAGTCGTTGATCCAGAGCACACCGTTTACTTCACGCACGGGCTCGACCCGGTGCGGGATGGCCCGGAACGAGCGCAACCCCTCGGCAATGCGCTCGGTGGTGCAGCCCGTGCGGGCAGCCACCAGTACCGTGGCTAGCGCATTGGCCACGTTGTGGTCGCCCAGCAAGGGCAGCTCGCTGCGGGACAAGACCGCCGCGCCGCCCAGCATCAGCCGCCGGCCCGTTCGGTCGTACCAGGCATCGGCGCGGCGGTCGATCGAGAATCGAACCCTGGTGCCGGGAAGGGATCGCGTCATCTCCTCGACGGCAGGGTCATCCGCGTTGGTGACCCAGAATGAAGCGGAATCCGCGTTGCGGAAGAGCAGCGCCTTGTCGCCGTAATACTCATCGAGGGTGGTGTAGCGATCGAGGTGGTTGGGCGCCAGGTTGGTCAGGACGCCTATGGCCGGCTTGAGATTGGGCGCGTCATGCAGCTGAAAGGATGAGAGCTCCAGTGCCAGCCAGTCCGGCCGGTTGCTCGACCGGGCCACCTCACACAGCGGACGTCCAATGTTGCCGGCGCTCTCGGCGCGCACCCCCGCATGTACGAGCACATGGGCGATCAACGAGGTAGTGGTCGTCTTTCCGTTGGTGCCGGTGATGCCGATGCAGCGGGTGCCACGCAGGGCGACAAAGCCGATGTCTATCTCGGCATGAATCCCGAGCCCGGCGCGGCGCGCGGCTTCGAGAGCCGGGACGTCGGGCGGCACCCCTGGTGCCACAACCACCGCTACCGATCGGGCAATTCGATCGAGGTCGTGTCCTCCAACCTGGACCACCGCCCCAGCCTCGCGCAGGGTGCGCGCCCAGCCGTCGAACACCGGGCCGACCCCGGTGTCGGAGGCATACACCGGAATATCCAGGGATCGGAGCAGCAATGTCGCGGACACTCCACTCTTTCCCAACCCAACCACCGCCACTTCCCGGCCACTGACGCGCCAGCGATCGAAGAGACTGGCCCCGGTCGCCGCCGTCATCGCACCTTGAGGGTGGAGAGAGCCACGAGGGCGCACAGCAGCCCGAGGATATAGAAGCGGGTGACCACAGTGGTCTCGGCCCACCCGAGCTTCTCGAAGTGGTGGTGGAGGGGGGCCATTCGGAAGACCCGGTGGGCATCGGCGTACTCTTTCCCTCTCGTGCGCTTGAACCACTTGTACGTGCCGGTCTGGAGCAGCACCGAGATCGCCTCCGCGGCGAATACTCCGCCAATCACCAGCAGAAGAAATTCGGCCTTGAGCAGGATGGCCACGGTTCCGAGCGCGCCGCCGATCGCGAGGCTGCCGGTGTCACCCATGAAGACCTGGGCAGGATGCGCATTGAACCAGAGAAAGCCGATTGTTGCGCCCATGAGCGCCGCGCAGAAGACCGCCAGCTCCCCCGCCCCGGGAAGGTAGAAAACGTTGAGATAGGTGGTGACGTCAACCCGGCCGAACAGGTAGGCGAACACGGCAAACGCAGCAGCCGCGATGCCCGCGAGTCCGGTGGCCAGGCCGTCCAGGCCGTCGGTCAGGTTGACCGCGTTACTGGCGCCGGTGATGACAACGGTCACAAACACCACGAACAGCCAGGGAGCGAAGTTGACCACCAGGTACTTGAAGAACGGAAGCGTGGTGGCGGTGGCCGGGATGGTCTCGGCCGGAACGACGGGGTTGAAGGCCAGAAACAGCCCGAGCAGGAGCCCGAAGCTGCATTGCCCTGCCAGCTTCCACCGCGCCACCAGGCCGCGCGACTTGCCCTGCACGATCTTGAGGTAGTCGTCGAGAAACCCAATGCACCCCATCCAGAGGGTCGAGAGCATCGCCACCACCACGAAGCGGTTGGTGAGCGGCGCCCAGAGCAGAGTTGGTACGATGGTGGCGAAGAGGATGATGAGGCCGCCCATTGTGGGCGTGCCGCGCTTGGTCTGATGGCTCGCGGGGCCTTCGGCCCGGATCACCTGCCCTACCTTTTTTTCCCGGAGGCGGCGGATAACGAACGGGCCTAGGACAAACGCAAGCAGCAATGCCGTGACAGTGGCCCCCGCGGCGCGGAAGCTGATGTAGTTGAAGAGATTGAAGATGATGTACTGCTTGCCAAGCGGGGCGAGCCAGTGATAGAACATCAGTCCTCAGTGAGCCGGAGAGGCGCCGGGGGGGCACCTGGATTCTTCCCGCGGGCCGCGAGTGCCGGAAGTATACGCTCCAACGCTACCCCGCGGGATGCTTTCAGGACGACTATCTCAGTTCCCTCCAGGCGCTGGGCCAGAATCGGCGCCAGGGTCAGGGGGTCGGCGGCAGTGATCAGGCGCTCGCCGAGGGCGGTTGCGTGGCGCGTGAGCGCGGGGACGAAATCACCCACCGCCGCCAGGATCTCAGGGTTCAGCTTGACCAGCGCGTCAGCCACCTCGAGATGGAGCGCGGCAGAGTCCTCACCCAGCTCCCTCATCGTGCCTGCGACGAAGACCAGCCGCCGCGTCCCGCGCAGCGCCCCAGCGGTGGCAATCGCGGCGCGAAAGGACTGGGGATTCGCATTGTAGCAATCGTTCAGGATCGTGAGGGCGCCCTCCTGCAGCAGCTCGCCGCGGCCGCCCGGCATCGAGAATCCTTCCAGCGCCCGGGCGGCCGCCTTCCGATCGAGCCCCAACGCCTCCACCACCGCCCATACTCGGATAGCATTGTCGGCCTGATGCAGGCCGCGGATCGGGAGGACGAACGTATTCTCGCCGATTGTCACGACGGGACGGGCGGACTCGTCGAGGGCCACTCGATCCGGAATGAGGTCGGCGTCGCGAAGGGCCGCGGTTCGCACTCGACCGGCTAGCTTCCTGGCTCCCGCGGCAAGCCCAGGCGGCTCGACGCCCACCACCGCGAGGGACACCCCGTCGGTGAGTGAGAGCTTTTCCGCCACCACGCCAGCCAGCGACCCAAAGCCTTCCAGGTGTCCTGCAACCGCGTTCGTGACGACCGTCAAGGAAGGCTCGATGACCTCACGATATCGCGCGATCTCGCCCGGCAGGTTGGCCCCCGCCTCGACCACGAGCGCCTCGGTGTCAGCCGGCGCTTCCAGGATCGTCAGCGGAACGCCAACCAGATTGTTGAGATTGGCCCGGGTGGCGTGGGTAGCGTAGCGGGTGCGGAGCACTGCGGCGAGCATTTCCTTTGTACTCGTCTTTCCATTCGTGCCGGTCACCGCAACCACCGGACCCGTGAGGGTTCGCCGTCGGGCGCGAGCCAGGAGTCCGAAGGCGCGCAGTGTGTCCGGTACTTCGAACAGGATCAGGCCGGGAACCGGCGCCGTTCCCCGACGGACAACGGCACCGGAGGCCCCGGCGGACGCGGCAGCCGCGAGATGATCGTGCCCGTCGAACTTTTCGCCCTCTAGCGCGACGAAGAGAGCGCCGGGCGTGACGGAGCGGCTATCCGTGCTGATACCCGAGAAGGTTACCGGAGGGCGACCTCGCGGCAATTCGAGACTCAGCGCTTCTCGCACCGCCGTGTCGGACCACGAGGGCGTGCCAACAACCTCCCGCTCACCGCTCACCGCTTACCTCTCACCGCCGCTTGAACGATCTCCCGCTCATCGAAGTCGACCTTCTCCGTGCCGAGCACTTGATAGGTCTCATGGCCCTTCCCGGCGAGAAGGATCGTATCGCCGGCGCGCCCTTCGTTCAGGGCGGCGTGAATGGCGGCCAGCCGGTCTGAGATCCGCAAGTGGGGCATGTCTCCCATTCCCTGCTCGATATCATCGATGATGGCATCGGGGTCTTCGGTGCGTGGGTTGTCGGACGTCGCGATGGCCAGGTGAGAGAGCTCTGCGGCAATCCGGCCCATGATCGGCCGCTTGCCCCGGTCCCGGTCTCCGCCACATCCGAACACCACGATGAGACGTCCGCTGGTCAATGGCCGCAGCGATGTCAGGGCGCGTTCCAGCGCGTCCGGCGTATGGGCGTAGTCCCGCAGCACGATGCATGGGATGTCGCTGATCCGTTCCATCCGGCCGGGCACCTGGGGCGCGGAGGAGAGCCGCGTGGCCACCTCGCTTATCGGTCGGCCCAGGCCCAGCGCCGTCGCCGCCGCGGCGAGCGCGTTGGCGACATTGAAATCGCCCAGCAGCGGGAGGGAGATTTCGGCCGACCCGAACCGGCCGACCAGTTGAAACCGGGATCCGGCCGCATCGAGCACCAGGCCGGTGGCCCGCACGTCGGCCGCGGGGTGAAGCCCGAAGGTGAACCTTGGCGTTCGGGGCGACATTGCTTGCCAGGCATCATCGTCCAGGTTGACCACCTCGATCCCGGAGAGCCCGAGCAGGGCGCTCAACCGGAGCTTCGATGCGAGGTAGGCCTCCATCGTCCCGTGATAATCGAGGTGATCGCGCGTGAGGTTGGTGAATACCCCGGCCGCGAACGTCAGTCCGTCCAGCCGACGCTGGTCCAGGCTGTGGGAGGAGGTTTCCATGGCGACCTGGGTGACCGACCGATGCACCATGGCCGCGAGGGTGGCCTGCAAATCGATCGGACCCGGAGTGGTCAACGACCCGGCGGTGGAAGGAATTGGCTCCCCTCGACCATCGAAGGCCCCTAGCGTTCCGATGCTCCCGGCTGTGCCCTGCTGGTTGAGGAGGTGACGGATCAACCCTGTAGTGGTGGTCTTCCCGTTGGTGCCGGTCACTCCGATCAGCGTGAGCGCGCGCGCCGGATGCCCGTACCAGGCTGTGCCCAGGACCAACGCGGCCCGCTGACTGTCTCGGACGACGATCTCAGGGACGCCTGCCTGTTGGGGCGTCTCCACCACGATGGCCCTGGCCCCGCGGCGCACCGCATCGCCCACGAAGCGGTGTCCATCCGACTGGGAGCCGCGAACGGCCAGGTAGAGCATTCCTGGAGCGACGCTCCGGCTGTCGACGCCGACGCCGCTGGGATCCTCCCCCTTCGCCGGGGCGGTCACGAGCAGATCCGCCCGGCGCAGCTCATCGAGCACGGCGGCCCAGGTCAGCGGCATGGCATCCTCATTGGTCGGCCCACACGATCACGGCCGTTCCCTCCTTGGCTGTTTCGCCTGCGGCGGGAAGCGTCCGGGTGACCCGCCCCAGGCCCCGGAGGCTCACCCGGAATCCCCGCCGGTGAAGAGCCAGCGCTGCCTCCCGGACCGGCTGGCCCGCTACCTCAGGGACCGGCCGGACACTGACGCTCAGGCGGTCAGGCTGATACGGCCACGAGAGCACCACACGGGGCATTCCCGCCGGAGTGGCGGCCGGCTCTGGCACGCGGTGAAGAGTGCTGTCACGCGGAGTAAGGCGGCTCCGATCGATGCCGATTCGGCGGGAGGCGAGCGCCTGCTGCAGCATGGTCCGGGTGACCGGAGCAGCGGTGAGTCCGCCGTAATACTTGCCGGTGGGGTTATCGATCTTGACAACTACCACCAGTTGAGGATTGTCGGCGGGAAACAGCGCGGCAAACGAGGCGGTATACTCTCCCGTCACGTACCGCCCACCCTCGAATCGCACCGCGGTGCCGGTTTTTCCGAGCAGCGAGTAGTTGGTCAGCTGGGCGCCGCCACCAGTGCCGCCTCGGCCCACGGCATCCTTCATGAACTGACGAAGCTGGGCCGCCACCTGGGGCGTCACCACCCGCCGCACCGGCTCGGGCTGATGGCGATACAGCAGGACGCCGGCTGGATCGCGCACCTCACGGACCAGCGCGGGCGTGAGCAAAAGGCCCTCATTGGCGATCGCGGCGTACGCTGCGGCGAGCTGAACCGGCGTTACGCCGAACTCGTATCCCATGGCCATGCTGGCCCGAGTATACATCGGCTGCCATCTATCGGGCCTGGCCAGGCGCCCTCTCGACTCCGACGGAAACTCGGTGCCCGTCGGCGTCCCGAAACCGAAGTCACGCAACATCTCGAACTGCTCTTCGGGCAGCAGTCGGGATGAGAACTTGGCCATCCCTACGTTGCTGGAGATCTGCACAGTCTCCGCCAGCGTGAGATTGCCGGTCGTCTTGTGCACGTCGGTGATCAATCGTGTCCGCCCACTGCTATTAACCGGCATCTGCCACCTGCCCCCTTCAACGAAGACGGCATCTCTGCCGCGCACCTTTCCGTGTTTGAGCAGTGCCGCCGCGGTAAACAGCTTTGCGGTGGACCCAGGCTCGAAGGGATCAGTAAAGGTGGAGGCACGCACCGATCCGAACCCGGATCCCCGCGCCTGCCGCGATGCCAGGGCAAGCAGCTCGCCGGTCGTCGGGTCGAGAAACACCACATCTCCCCCCTCGGCCTTCATCTCCGCCAGCGCGTCATCCAGCCCCCGCTCGGCGATCTCCTGTAGCTCCGCGTCCAGGGTGAGGACCACATCGTTCCCTGGGACCGGCTCGCGGATCATCCGGGATGGCGAGTCGTACCGCCGGCCCGCCCGGTCCTTGAGAAGGACAGCTTCGCCCGGCTCACCGGTGAGAATCGAGTCCAGCGAGAGCTCCAGCCCCGCTGCGCCGGCTGGGCCGTCCGGTGAGAGGCCACCGATGATGGGACGCGCCAGGCTCCTGGAGGGATAAAACCGCTGGAAGTCGCCGCTGAGATGGACACCGGGCAGCCGGCGCAGGGGCTGCACCTGGGTGGCCGTGAAGGGCCCGTGGAAATAGATCCATCGCTTGCCGGCCCGGACATCGCGATTGAGCGCGGCCCGCGATACGCCAAGATGCCGGCTGAGCAGTTGGAGGGCTCGGGCATCGACGAGCTCGTTCGGAGCCACGCCGACGTGATAGAACTCCTGGCTGACGGCGAGCGGCACCCCGTTGCGGTCGAACAGAGCACCCCGGCGGGCGGGAAGAATGGTACGTTCGGTCCGCTGACGCTGCGCCTCTTCAGCCCACCGGTCGCCCTGCATCAATTGCAGTTGCGCCGCCCGCGCGAGAATGGCAACAACGCCCAGCGCGAAGCCAAACTGGATGGCAGCGATGCGGGCCTGTGGGCGCGCCATCAGGGAACGATCGCCTCTGGCGCGACGGGAACCGGGAAGAGCACGAACTCGGAGTCGGCCGGCTCATGCAGGCCGAAGGTGCGCTTCGCCTTGGGCACGAGGACCTGGCGGCTGGAGGCCACTCGGATTCGACGCTCGAGCTCGGCGCGGCGGGCTTCCAGGCTGCCCCGCTCTTCACGCAGATCGTGGAGTCGGCGCGCCGTGTGCAGCGCGGCGGTCTGACGCGTCACCACCGCCACGGCCCCTCCCAAAAAAATCAAGAGCCAGAGCAGCACCCAGTGGCGGCCCTTAAGCGGCTTCATCAACCTGAAAGATTCGCAGTTTGGCGCTCCTCGATCGGGGGTTCTGCGCCAACTCGGCCGGCTCCGGCACGATTGGCTTGCGGGGCTCCACCCGGCCGAGCGACCGGCCGCGGCAGATGCAGATCGGAAGCTCGGATGGGCACACGCAGCTTCGAGCCCAGTCGCGGAACGATTGCTTTACCAGCCGGTCTTCACCGGAGTGATATGTAATGATCGCCAGACGCCCGCCTGGCTTGAGCGCGTCGCGGAACGCCGCCAGCGCCCGCACGAGTTCTGCCGGCTCATCGTTGACCGCCATTCGCACCGCCTGAAACAGTCGAGCGAAGTCCGACGGCCCCGCCTTGGCGCCCAGAGTAGCCCGAACGGCATTCACCAGATCGTCGCTGATGGTGAACGGCCGTCGCGACCGGCGCCGGACGATCTCAGAGGCCAGGCGGCGGGCCCGCCGCTCGTCGCCGTAATCCCGGAACAGCGCCTCCAGCCTCCGCTCGTCCAAGGTGTTCAGGAGGTCGGCGGCCGAGTTTCCAGTCCGGCCCATCCGCATGTCCAGGGGAGCACCAGGACGGAAGGTAAATCCGCGAGCCTCCTCGTCCAGTTGCCGGGAGGAAACCCCGAGATCCAACAGAATGAAATCCGGCCCAAATTCCGCCACCGCCGCCAGCGCGTCAGGGGAGGCAAAGGGGGCCTGGAGGTACTGAATTCTCTGGGCACCCAGGCGAGCCCGGCTAACGGCCAAGGCGTCCGGATCCCGATCGATCGCGAGCACTTCGAGCCCGTGATCCAGCAGCGCGGCCGAGTGCCCACCGTCACCCAGCGTGGCGTCCACGGCTCGCCGGGCTCCGCTGGCCGCGTCAACAATCGGGGCCAGAAGCACCGGGACGTGAAAGGTTGAATTCTGATCGGGCATCGGCGCCTCTGACTGGCCGAAACACAACACCCCGTCCGTGCGGACGGGGTGCGGTTTTATCAGGGCGAGCGGGGCTGACGGGGCTCGAACCCGCGACCTCCGCAGTGACAGTGCGGCACTCTAACCAAGCTGAGCTACAGCCCCCTGAACGGAGGGCGGAATATAGGTGGTCGCAGAGAACGGGTCTAGGGTGAGTGTAAGACTGGAAGTCGCTCCAATCTCACTTCTTCCCCTTACAGTACGCCTTCAGCATCGACGCGATACGCGGCTTGTACTGCTTGATGATGCCGAGATTCTTGTCGACCGCGGCCGGGTTGGCCGACCGTCCGGCCGTGAGCGCAGAATCAGCGGCTGCCAGGAGCGCCTGTTCCTCCCTGGCTCCCTCGCACGACTTCGCCTTCTCGGTCACCTTATCCTTCGGGGGCACCTGGAAAAGCGTGGCGAGGCCCAGCAGATAGTTTGCTGCCGGGTAGACCTTGCCCGAAGGGTTGGAAGACTGGACCGCCATCCGCAGCAACTCCGCCGCGCCTTCCAGGTCCTGAGGATCCTGGAGGAGTGGTGCAGCGGCGGTATACAGCAGGGCGGCTGCCTGTTCCTTGCGCTGGGCATCCCCATGCTTGATCACGAATTCCAGGAAAGGAACCGCCTCCTTGGACCGCGGCTTGAATCCAGTGGTGTCCCTCGCAACGGGTGCTGCCCTCGCAGTATCCGGCCGAGCTCCCGCTCCGGCGGCAGCGGCGCTGTCTTTAGTCGATCCCGCTGCCGTTGAAGGCAGCTCCGGTGGCAGGAGAAGGGCCTTCGCCGCACCTAACGCGGCATCAACGCCATTCTCGGTCGTGTCGCTGGCGATGATACGGTTCGTCACCGAGATGACGCTGTCGGTCGGTCCCGCGAGCACATAGCCGCTATTCAGGTAGCCGAGGAGGGTGCGGTTATCCGGATATTTCTTGGACCCCATCTGAGCCCACTTGACCAGGCGGGTTGCATCCTGTCCTTCCTTGGCAGCCACCGAAATCTTGGTGAAGAAGAGGGTATCGGCCTTGGTCGAGTCGGTCGCGTACATGGTCTCGAGCGCGTCCACCGCACACTTGAAGTCGCTGAGGAAGAGGCAGGCGTTGCTCTTGAGGTCGTACAGGTCGGCGTTGTACGGATCGAGCTTGAGGCCTTCGTCGGCCACCTCACGCGCAGTCTCGGGGTGCCCGGAGGCCAGGAAGTACTTAAACAACCTCTCTCGCAGAGCCTGGTTGGTCGGAGCGACCCGCAGCATCTGTTTGAAAGCAACCAGCGTATTGGCCGTATCGTTGGCCGCCTGATAATGCTCGGCCAACGCAGTCCAGGCCGGAAGACTCAGGGGATCGCCCTTGACCGCCGCCTGAAGGTTTTTGACCACTTCCGCCGGTTTCTTCTGAGCCTTGGCGATCTGCGCCAGGCAGAAGTGCGCCAGTCCATGATTCGGCAGCGTTTTGATCGCCTTGTTTGCGGCTTCCACAGCCTTGTCCGGCTTGGTGGTCTGCTGGTCCACGCAAGCCTTGGCATCGGGTAGCGATTTCACGGCGGGCCCCAGCGCCTGAGCCACTTTCTTGCCGAAATCCTCGAGACTCTGTCCCTGTGCCTGAGAAAGAGTGACCACGTTGCCGGCATCGTCGTTGACCCCGATGAGCCGGGCGGTTACCGACGCGCGGCCTCCCGCACCCTTTGCCAGGGTTCCGCTTACCAGCACCCGGGCCTGAATATTCTTGGCGAGGGTAGTGGCCAGCGGCGGGCTGAGAATGGCATCCACCGGATATCCGTATTGCTTCAGGGCGTCGTTCATCTGCGCCTGCTCGACGACGTTGAAGTTCTTGCCGGCGATGCCCTTCATCTGCTCTCGGGCTGCAGTGCCGATCCTGACTGCTGGCGCGGAGTCGGCTGAGGCGAACGCGAATGGGTTAGCGACCATGAGTCGCGGCGCCGCATTGGTCGCGGTTTGAGTCCGGGAATTACGGGGTATGCCTTGCGCCGCTACCGGCACAGCTGACGCCACACCGACGAGCGCGAAAACGGCCAGACGCAACAGATTCATTCCTCAACCTCCAGCAGGACGGCCCTCGTCGGGCCAGGAACAACCCGCGTCTTTACGCGGATACAAGATGGGCGAAGAGGGATTCGAACCCCCGACATCCTGCGTGTAAGGCAGGCGCTCTGAACCAGCTGAGCTATTCGCCCGGGAGCGACTCGGGCCTACTTCGTTTTAGCAATAATGCAGGGACCGTGCCGTGATGACCGACACTCTCGCTAGGATGCGATACCGATAGGAAACAGCACGCAATAGCCGAAGACCAGAAGTACCGCCGCGGCACTGGGATGCCCGGCCTGCAGCGTCAAGTAACCCAGGATCAGAACCAGCACCGCCACCGCAAGGATGATGAGGTTTCGCGGCGCGAGCACGAAATGGCGCTGCGGTGCAGAGGGGCGCGGATTGGACATAGAGGTTGAGGCTACTACGGTTCCTGGGTTCGGTCAAGTTCAGGCGTGTCCATCGTTTCGGGGGGAACCTCCCATCCCTCGTCGAGGGCGGCACGACGGGGCAGATCGGCTCTCCGGCGAATCCGCACCAACGCCCACATCGAAAAGGCCAGTACTCCCCATCCACCACCGGCCAGGAGCCAGGTCGCGAGGCTGTAGCGCTGGCGGATGGCGCGGCGCCACTGCGTGTCAAACTGGGACATGGTGAGGCCGGTCGTGGCCAGTACCGCCCCATCGAAGTCCTCGCCGGCCTCGAGCCGTTGGAGGAGGGGAGTCAGCGACCCCGATGGGTTCCTCCGCGCCAGTTCGGTCACGGCCGACACAGCCAGGGCGTAGGCCGCGTCTGCGGTTGAGGCCGACCCACGCAGCGCACCGTCGAGTGCGCGCAGGTCTGGTACCGCGCCCCGTACCACAGCCAGATTGAGGTCGAGCACACCCAGGCGATCCCACTCGCCCGCGGCCCACGAGGCGTAGCCTTCATCGAACCAGAGCGGCACCCGGCCCTTGACCGCCTGATGGAGCGCCAGGTGCGCGAGCTCGTGCCGGAGCGTTCCGTACAAGTCGTCGCGATCGGCGCGGAGGAGAATCGTGCGAGCGGCCGGCAGCGCAACGCCCGCCCCCCATTCAGGGGCCCGTCCGCTGGAGAGAGAATCGAGCTGGCTGCCGTCAGGCACGACAATGAGCTGGAGCGGACCAGGTGTCCGGGGGCCCAGGCCCGGCCACTCGGTCGGGCGGCCGGCTCGCCGGGCCAGCTCGATGCCAAGGCTGCGCTGGCCGGGCCAGGTCACCACGGTCACCTGCCCCACTCGCACCGCGGTGGGCTCTCGTTGGAGCGCCGCGACGCCATTCCCGAGCAGCATCGAGAGGAGAAGCCCAACCACCAACGGACGGAGTACTGCTAGGCGAGGGGGCTGCGCGGGACTTCACCTCCAGCGGAGGCCACGTCCAACATCTCCTGGCACCGCTTGGCCCATGGGTTGAACTTGTTGGCTTTGTAACCGTCGGTCCAGACACGCACGGCCTCGTCCCGCTCGCCACCGAGCCAGAGAGCCCGACCCAGCTCAAAGTAGGCTTCGATCAGGTTTGGCCCCAGCTTG
>DATBSM010000312.1:0-12192 GCA_036559785.1 Gemmatimonadales bacterium | reverse complement strand
GCCATGTGGAACAGCGCTGGCCCGGCAAGCCGATCCTGTACATGTCGGGGTTCGCCTCAGAAATATTCCAGGGAGGGCTTCTCCAGCCGGGCGAGCCCTTCCTCTCGAAGCCGTTCACCCAGGACGACCTGGCTCATAAGGTGCGCGACCTCCTGGGCAGCTGAGTCGGCACCGGGCCCGCCGGCACCTCACCCTCATCACCTCCGCCCAACTCCGCCGGGCTTCACCCCAGGCTCAACCCCCTGCATCTTCGGGAGATCCGGGGCGTCGAGGCAGCACATCCTGTTGCACCCATTCCTCAGTCGGCCCGCCCGGCGGCATAACCCCTCTGGTGTGGGGGGCTTCAGATGGCATAAATGTTGATCTTTGCCGGTCGTTCTTCTAGCCTTTACCGCAGCTATCTTCTGAAATGACCACGCTATGACTGCAGGGGGACTGGTGGTTGCAGCACCGGAGAAGTCCCCTCGTCGATCCGGGGAGCTGGGAACAGCATTGCGTATCATCTGTCCCACCTATTGGTATCCACAGCACGCCAGCGACACGCAGGCCACTTACGTCCACGACATCAACCGCCACCTGGTACAGCGCGGGCACTCGGTTACTGTTGTCACGCCGGGAGATCCTTCTCTGCCTCGCGAGGACACTTTCGATGGCGTGAAGATCGTTCGCTTCCCCCTCGAGCTCCCCGCTGACTTGACGTATGGACGGGTAGCCCAGAGCCGGGTGACCTTGCTGGGAAGGGTTGCCCGCCTCGCGGTAATGGCGAACTATCTCGAGGCTCAATACCGAGCCATCCTGGCGGAGGCCCGCGAGGCCGAGGCCGATGTGATTCACGCGCACTGGGCAATACCGACCGGTCCCGCCGCGGTTCTTGCCGCGCGCAAGCTCGGGGTTCCCAGCATCATCACCATGCATGGCGGTGACGTCTACGTGAATCCGGAGCAGGGGTACGATTTCCCAACCCGGTGGTACGTTCGCCCCGCACTGCGGTGGACGCTTCGCCACGCGGGCGCGCTGACCGCGATTACTGAAGACTGCCGGCAGCACGCGTTGCGGGCCGGCGCGCCCGCCGATCGCATCCGCCTGGTGTTCAACGGTACCGATCTCCGCCGGTTCAGTCCCGATGAGAACGGGGACCGTCGCAGTCCGCGGTACGGGCCCAACATGATCTTCGCCTGCCGCCAGCTGTTTCCCCGGAAAGGCATTCGCTTCCTACTTGAGGCCGCGGCGCAGTTGAAGCCCACGTTCCCCGATCTCAAGGTGGTTCTCGCCGGCGATGGATTCGAGCGCCCCGAGCTGGTTCGGCTGGCCGAGGGGCTGGGGCTCGGCGCCGACGTCACCTTTTTGGGCTGGGTGCCCAACACCGAGCTGCCGCCCTACTATCGGGCCGCCGCGGTGTCGGTCATCCCGTCCCTGGAGGAGGGGTTCGGTATTCCGGCGGCGGAAGCCATGGGCTGTGAGGTTGCGGTCGTGGCCAGCGATGCCGGCGGGCTTCCCGAGGTCGTCGAGAACGGTGTCACCGGTCTGGTGGTGCCGCGCGGTGATTCCACGGCCCTGGCGCAGGCTATCGGATCCCTCCTGGCTGACCCGGAGCGGCGCCGAGCAATGGGCCAGGCGGGCCGCATGCGGGCGCTCAAGCTGTTCGACTGGGATCGCTCGGCGGAACAGTTCGAGCAGATCTACCGCGAAGTTGCCTCCCGGATGGCACGGTGACGGAACGGCTGTTCGCGTTCCGCTGGGACGTCGATCATCGCGTCTGTGCCACCGACGGCATCCCGAAGATTCGGGAGGTGTGCCGCGACTTCGGTGTGCCGAACACGTTCTTCGTCAACATGGGCCGGTCCACCAACCTGGTCGAGTGGATTGGGGCCGGCACTGCTCGCTCCAAGGCCAAGCTCGCTGACCGCGATGCCGTACATCTCATCAAGAAGACGGGGTGGCCTCGCTTTCTCATCGAGACCGCGCTGTCCCGTCCGGTTGGTCTCTCGTTTATCCCGCTTCTCCAGGCTCTTCAAGCGGAAGGCCATGAGCTCGGCCTTCACGGTGGCATGGACCATGTCGTCTGGAGCCGCCGCTTTCACCAGCTCCCGGACCGCACGCTCCAGGCCGATGTGGAGCAATCGTACCGTCATTTTGTGCGGCACTTCGGGAAGCCGGCCGGTTTCTCCTCACCCGGCTTCTACTCCGACGAGCGGGTCATGGCTCTGCTCGACAAGCTGGGCTTCGCCTACAACGGCGATGCCATTGGCGGCGAGCCAACCCGGGCGACGGTGGCAGGCAAGCCGGTAGGACACTGGACCATTCCCGTGACCTTGTCCGGCCCGCGAACTATTCCATTCCTCGAGTACCACGGCGCGCGCGGCACGCCGGAGCCCGAGATGCTCCGCCAGCTGAACCAACACCTCGACGAGCATGAGTCGGTGATTCTTTACGGACACCCGTGCTACGAGGGCGTGCGGGACCGCATCCTGCGCCAGGTCTTTGCCACCGTGCTCGAACGCGGGTTTCGTTTCGTTACCATGCAGACCCTTGCCGAACGGTTGGGGGCGGTCACCTCCAGCCGATGATCCGGGTTCTCAGCGTCTTTGGGACCCGCCCGGAGGCGATCAAAATGGCGCCGGTAGTCCGGGCGCTGCAGAACGCCCCCGATCGTTTCGAGAGCGTCGTCTGTGTGTCGGCGCAGCATCGCGCGATGCTCGATCAGGTGCTGGACGTCTTCGGGCTGGTGGCCGATCACGACCTCGACCTGATGGTAGCCGGTCAATCCCCCGCCGGGATCACTGCCCGCGTGCTGGAGCGGCTGCCGCCGCTGCTCCAACAGATCCGCCCCGACGTCCTGCTGGTGCAGGGCGACACCATGACGAGCTTCGCGGCGGCGTTCGCAGCCTTCCTCGAGAAGATCCCCTCCGGTCACGTCGAAGCCGGCCTTCGCACCGGTGATCGCTATCAGCCCTTTCCGGAAGAGATGAACCGGGTACTGACCACCCGGCTGGCCTCGATCCACTTTGCCCCGACCACGCAGGCTCAGGCAGCGCTGTTGAGTGAGGGAATACCCGCCGCCGACGTGCATCTCACCGGCAACACCGTCATCGACGCCTTACTCCAAACCGTTCGTCCGACCTACAGCTTCCGTGAGCCGGGACTGGCCTCACTCGATCCGGCCCGCCGGCTGGTGCTGATCACCACCCACCGGCGGGAGAGCTTTGGTGCACCGCTTGAGTCCACCTGCGCCGCCATTCGCGAGCTGGCTCGGCGCCACCCCGACCTCCAGTTCGTCCTGCCGGTCCATCCCAATCCTCAGGTCAAGGAGACGGTGCAGCGCCTCCTGTGCGACCTGCCCGGCATGCACCTGATCGAGCCCGTTGATTACGTGGAGTTCGTGCAGCTGATGAACCGCGCCTACCTGGTGCTCACCGACAGCGGCGGCGTTCAGGAAGAGGCCCCGTCACTGGGGAAGCCGGTACTGGTGCTCCGTGAAGTGACCGAGCGGCCCGAAGGTGTCGAGGCTGGAACAGCGGTCGTGGTCGGCACTGACCGGGACCGGATCGTGAGTGTAGCCAGCGAGCTACTGACCTCGCGGGCGGCCTACGCGCGCATGGCCAACGCGGTGAACCCCTATGGCGACGGGCTGGCCAGTGGCCGCATCGTGGCCGCGCTGGCGGAGCGATTCGGATGAGGCTCCTGGTTACCGGCGGAACCGGCTTCATCGGCTCGCACCTGGCCGAAGAGGGTAGGCGGCGCGGCGCCGAAGTGGCAGTGCTTGGCCTGACTGAACGGCCCGAGGAGCAGGCCAATGCCGCGTTGCTGTCCCGCATGGGGGCGGAGGTCTTCTCGGGGAGCATCACCGATGCCGATCTCTGTCGCCGCGCCGCGCGGGGGGCGACTCACATTTTTCACCTCGCTGTCGCCATGCGGGAGGGCGGCAAGAGCGACGAGTTCTTCGAGTCGATCAACCTCGACGGAACCCGCCATCTGCTCCAGGCGGCAACCGCGGAACGGGTCGAGCGCTTCGTCTACTGCAGCACGATCGGGATCTACGGCCACCGCGCTCCCGGCATCACCACGGAGGAGTCCCGCCTTTCGCCCGGCAATATCTACGAACGAACCAAGGTGACTGCGGAACGGCTGGTGCGAGACTTCGCCGAAAACTGCGGGCTACCCGCTGTGATCCTCCGTCCAGCCGACGTGTACGGCCCCCGCGATCACCGTCTGCTGAAGATGCTCAAGGGTGTGAGTCGGGGGCGGTTCCCGCTCTTTGGCTCCGGGAGTGGTCGCCGTCACATGGTGTACGTGGACGACGTCGTCTCCGCCTTCTTCAAGGCCTGCGAGCGGGACGAGGCGCTGGGTGAAGGGCTCATCGTGGCCGGCCCTCGCGCGTGCACCCTGCGCGAGCTCCTCGAGGAGGTCACGGCCGGAACGGGCAGCTCCCGCTATGGAATCAGGCTGCCGCTCGCGCCCATGCTTGCGCTGGCCGCAGTTGTGGAGGACATCAGTGCCGCCCTGGCGATCGATCCGCCGATTTACCGGCGGCGGATGGATTTCTTCCACAGTGACTCGGAGTTTGATACCTCGAGAGCCCGGCGGGTGCTGGACTGGGAGCCCAAGGTAGATTTACACGAGGGGATTCGGCGGACGCTGGCGAGCTGGGAGCTGGGGTAGGGGCTATTGGCTATTGGCTACCGGCTATGGGCTATTTTGGCGCACGGAGCAGCCCACAGCCCATAGCTAGTAGCCCAACTGGAGATCCACGTTGACTGAACCATGGCAATTACAGTTGTACCGTCGCTCGCTCAAGAAGAAGCTCACGGTCAGTGCGCTGATGCGGCACGTGCCGCCTTCGGCGGGACGCCTGTGCCTGGAAGTGGGATGCGGCACCGGGCTGACGTCGCACTTCCTCCGCGGGAGGGGTGGCACCTGGGTGAGCACCGACTTTGAGCGCGATCACGTCCGGTCCGCCAAGCAGCTGGTCGGCGATCGGGTGCTCCAGACCAGCGACGCCGAGCTACCCTTTCGGAGCGCCTCATTCGACGTGGTGGCGGCTATCAACTTTCTGGAGCACATCGAGGACGACGACACCTTCTTCCGCGAGATGGTGCGAGTGTTGAAGCCGGGGGGCGACTTTCTCTTCATGGCTCCCAAGGGTGAGACCGGACGGCCCGGGTTTGCCCTCAAGCGGCTGCTCGGTTTCACCGCCGACACTGAAGGCTTCGGGCACGCGCGCGACGGGTATCCGCCCGCGGCCACCCGGGCGATCATGGAGCGACACGGGCTCACCGTGGCCGGAATCGACGATTACTGCCGCTTCTTCACCGAGTCGATCGAGGACCTGCTCAACTACGCGTACCATAAGAAGTCGATGAAGGGGAAGGACACCGAGCAGCAGGACTTCCATGGCGACACCGCGCCGATGTCGGCCGAGGCGCTCAACAAGGTTGGCACGGCCTATAAGCTGTATTCTGCGGTCTATCCTGCGCTGCGGGCCTGGACCATGCTCGACAACCTGATCCCGTTCTCAGCCGGATACATGATGGTGGCCTGGGGCAGGAAGAAGGCAGCCTGACATGTGCGGCATCGCGGGGAAAGCCGGCTCGGCACGGGTAAGCGAAGCGGAGATCGTCCGGATGTGCGACGCTATCGCGCATCGGGGACCCGACGACTGGGGCACTTTCGTTGAAGGCGGCCTGGGGCTCGGTATGCGGCGGCTCAGCATCGTGGACGTCGCCGGCGGCCACCAGCCGATGACCAACGAAGATGGAAGCGTAGTGGTGGTCTTCAATGGCGAGATCTACAACTTTCCCAGCTTGTACGAGGAGCTGGTCGCCAAGGGGCACCACTTCCGCACCCGCTCCGACACCGAAGCCCTGGTGCACCTCTACGAGGAATACGGCGACAAGATGGTCGCGCGGCTGCGCGGCATGTTCGCCTTTGCCATCTGGGATCGACCCCGGCGGCGCCTGCTCCTGGCTCGCGACCACTTCGGCCAGAAGCCGCTGTTCTATACCGAGGCGGCTGGGAAAATCGTCTTCGCCTCCGAGATCAAGGCGCTCCTGGCCGATGATCCTTCGCTGGCCGAGCTCTCCCCCCGGGCGCTCGACCAATATCTCACCATGCGGTTCGTCCACCCGCCGGAGACCTTCTTCTCCCGCATCCGTCAGCTTCCCGCGGCGCACTACATGGTCTGGGAGAATGGCCGCGGCCGGATCGAGCGCTATTGGGACCTGAGCTACGGACCCAAGTGGACCTATTCGGAGGCCGAGACGCTCGAGCGGATCGACGAACTGCTGGCCCAGACGGTCAAGCTGCACCTGCTGAGCGACGTGCCGGTTGGGGCCTTTCTGAGCGGCGGGCTGGACTCAACGCTGATTGCCTCCTATGCCGCGCGCACGCTCGGCTCCGAGCTTCGGACGTTCTCGATGGGCATTCCGTATCGCGACCTCAACGAGCTGCCGTATGCCGCGGCCGTGGCTGCTCGCTATGGCACCCGTCATTTCGCGGAGGAGGTCACCCCCAGCGTGGTGAACGACCTGCCGCGGCTGGTGTCCGCGCTGGATGAGCCGGCCGATCCGCTCTCAATCTGCTTGCTGCACCTGGCCCGCATGACCGCGCGCCATGTGAAGGTCGTGCTCGGTGGAGACGGCGGCGACGAGCTGTTTGGCGGCTATGACCGCTATGCCGCCGATCGCTGGCTCGACGGCTACCGGGCGGTGCCGGAGGCCATCCGAAACCTGGTGGCTAGCCAGGTGCTCCGCCGGCTGCCCGATCAGTTCACCTTCAAGAGCTTCACCCACAAGCTGCGCTGGGTGGACCTGATGGCCCGAAAGACCGGTGGGGAGCGGTATTCAGAGAGTCTTCAGTTCTTCTGGTTCAATGAGGCGCACCGGAGTGAGCTCTACGCTCCGGCCTTCCGCGATCAGCTCCTGGGTACCCGGCCCGACGCGTGCCTGCTCGATCTCTACGCCGCGCCCAATGCCGAGGCGCCGATGGACCGGATGATGTACGTGGACTCCATGTCCCGGCTGCCGGGCCAATCGCTCACCATTCTCGACCGGGCGACGATGGCCTACAGCCTCGAATCCCGCTCGCCGTTCCTGGATCCGCGCTTTGCGGAGTTCATGGCCAGGGTTCCCACCTCGATGAAGATCAAGGGCCGGAGGCTGCGCCACCTCGAGCGGCGGCTGGGCGAGCGCTATTTGCCACCGGAGGTGCTTGCCCGGAAGAAGCAGGGCTTCGCCTCGCCGCTCATGTATATCCTGGAGGGGGAAGTCCGGTCGTTGGCGCCCCGGCTGCTGCACCAGAGCGAGCTGGTGCGAGACGGATATCTGCGGGGTGAGCGGGTGAAGCAGATCGTGGACGAGCATCTCGCCCGGCGCTACGACCACGGAAACAGAATCTGGCTGCTGCTGAGCGCCGAGGTCTGGTACCGGCGCTACATCAGCCGGCGCTCCGAGGCCGATCTCGAAATCGAGCTGGCCGACCGGCTCGCCGAGCCGGGTGCGGCAGCGTTGTCCCGGATAGCCTCGTGAGCTCGCAGCTTCAATCGCCCGAGTCGCTTTCGAAGCTCGAGGGCGGCCGAAACACTGGCGCCGCACTCCTGATGTCCTCATACGACTGGGAGCGCGACCGTGAGACCATTACACTGGGCGACGCGATCGCGCGGTTCCGTGACGTCAACGGCTACGTGGGCCTTCCGATCCCGGCCAAGCCACATTTTCTCAAGCTCTTTCGTAAGCTGATCAACGGCTCACGGGCACCGGAGAAGATCTACCTGGTTCACGATGCCTCCCACGTGCTGACCGGAACGACCTTCACACACGATGAGCCGCCGCTGGTGCTGCTGGCTGGTGAGGCGGCGGAGCAGGGACTCTACTTCGGCTCCCGGGGGGTGCCGAAGGCGGTGGGCTGGGTGTTGTTCTATGGTGGCGCGTTCGTAGAATGTGCTCGGCGGATTGCTTCCTTCCGCCAGGTGGGTCGCGGCATCGCGCTCGGCGTCTTCAATCGGTCGTACGACTATGCCAGGCGGACGCGGCTGACCAATCTGTTCGAGATTCCGATCGAGGAGCTGGAGACGGTCTCTGTGGCCGAGGCGCGGCGCCGGCTGGGGATGCCGGAGGGCGGCGTGGCCGCCGAGGTTTACCGCGAGATTGATATCGGACCGGACCTTGCTTCGCTGCTTCGGCGGGAATGGGCGAGCTTCGATGTGACCAAATGAGTGGATTGGGGGGTCCTTCCCCTTGTAGTCGCTCCCCTGTAGTCGCTCCCCTAGTCTCCAGTCGTGACCGACGCGAAGCGGGAGCCATCCCAGTAGAAGAGCTGACTCGAGCCGTCGCCTCCCACGCTCACACCGCCATGAGGAAGGGTCTTAGGTGGCGGAGGGGAGTCGATAGCTTCCAAACCCTCGGGTATTTCCAAAGGGCCGGGTGGATCTGCGAGGAGAAAGGCCTGCGCAGGATATTTGTACGAAGACAGTGGCCGCTCCTTCAGCGGCATCACTCTGTAGGTTTTGTCAGGCTGTGAAAGCAGTACGATTGTCAGCTCGCGAGTTTGGTCATGACCATACAGCGCCAGATCAGGAACCCCATCACCGTTAAAGTCCCCTGCGGCCCTGTTCAGCGGGTCTCCAGGATCGGCGCCGGGAGGGCGGAAGAACTCCATCAGGCGCGGTGAATACTGCTCCAGGGAAAACGGCCCGAAATCGGGCGCATAGTGATCGAGTGCCTTCCGCATGGATGCGGAGAGCTGGGGGGCATCCCTCTTTAGGGCTGTGTCATTCGGAGAGGCAAGTGAATCTGTCAGAGAAGTGAGCGTATCCTGAAGGATGGAATCGGCTGATATCCAGGCCGGATCCCTACGCTCACCCCTGCATCCAACCGCAACGACCACCATGAAGCAACCGGGCCTCACAAGTCGCCCGGTGAGCAGGCTCCGCCGTAGCAGGGTTCTGAGAGTCATCTCCTAATCTACGCACGACAACGGCGTGGGTGAGATTCGAACTCACGGAACCCTTTCAGGTTCGGCGGTTTTCAAGACCGCTGCATTCAACCACTCTGCCACCACGCCCCTTCACTCAAACCTCTTATCCTACAGCCGCTTGCGCAAGCGCCCTTCGAGTCGTTTCTGACTACCCGTGCCTCCCCCCTCAAACACCCGAAGCGCACCAAGGCTTACATCTTGCCAATCTCCCCGGGGATCCTCATGACAGATTCGTTTTGACCCCCGCATGGACAAGGCTGGCATGCATCACGACCGGACAGAGAATCGGCCGCCGGCCTACCCATCCCTCGAGGCTGGGCGCGTTACCTCTTTCCCGGGACACAATTTAGAAGCTGACGCAGGAGAAGCCTACTGGCCGCTGGCAGGCGACCCGTCCGGGTGGGCAAGCTGGCACCTCCGCACCGCAGATCCCAGGGAAAATCGCATAACAGGGTTGCCATTTGCGGCTCCCCTCCCGCTTCAAGCCCGGCTGGCATCCGCGTGACCATCGAGTCAGCCCTTGTCCTTGCTCTTGCCTTGGGCATGGTCGGACTCGCCCTCGGCGGAGGGGCGATCCAGCGCTGGCACAGAGGACGTGTCCACCAGGGCGAGCGGGTGCGCCGGTTCTACGACGCGCTCTCGTGCGGAATCATCGTACAGGACGCCTCCGGCAGGGTGGTACACGCGAACCAGGCTGCCCGGGATCTGCTCGGCACCACCGACGTGGTATTGGCCGGATCGCCTGGCGCCGACCACCGGGTGGTTAATGAAGACGGCAGCTCGGCGGAGGGTGACGCCCATCCGCTCAGCCTTGCGCGACGCACCGGTCAGCCGGTTCGCGGTGTGGTGCACGGCGTGTTCACCGGCACACCGTCGGAACGATGGTGCCTGGTGGACGCGGTTCCGGTTTTCGACCCGGCAACGGGGTCGCTGGTGGAGGCCGTCGCGAGCCTGACCGACATCACCCAGCGCCGCCGCGCCGAGACTGCGCTGATGAACACCACCGACACCTTGTCGGCCCTGATCCAGGCCTCTCCCCTCGCGATCTTCGCGTTCGATTCTGCCGCCAAGGTCACCAGCTGGAACGCGGCGGCCGAACGCCTCTTCGGCTGGCGGGCGTCGGAGGTGTTAGGCCACACCCTGCCGGCTATCGCACCCGATCAGGTGCGGGCATTCCGCGACCAGCACTTGGCCGTGCTGGAGGGAAAGTCATTCATTGACCTCGAGGCGCGCTGGCAGCGGCGGGATGGCAGACCGGTCACGCTCAGTCTTGCGCTCGCGCCACTCTACGGCGGGCTATCCGAAGTGCGCGGGGTGATGGTCCTGGCCGCGGATCTCACCGAGCGCAAGAAGCTCGAGAGCCAGCTGCGGCAGTCACAGAAAATGGAGGCGGTGGGTCAGCTGGCCGGCGGCGTCGCGCACGACTTCAACAACCTGCTGACCGCCATCATCGGCTATACCAGTCTGCTGCTGAAGGCGGTTCCAGCCGGGGACCAGAAGCACGAGGACCTGCTCGAGATCGATCGGGCCGCCGCACGGGCTACCGAGCTCACCCAACAGCTGCTGGCGTTCAGCCGGCGGCAGATGTTGCTGCCCACACTGCTCGATCTCAACGCAGTGCTTGCCGATACGATGCGTATGCTCGGCCGCCTGCTGGGCGAGCACATCGAGCTGGTCGTGCTTCCCGAGCCGGGGCTTGGTGTGGTCCGAGCGGATTGCGGGCAGCTCGAGCAGGTCATCATCAATCTCGCGGTCAATGCGCGCGATGCGATGGAGGGCGGCGGCAGGCTGACTCTGGAGACACGAAACGTCAGCCTCGATGGCGCCTACGTCAGCCAGCACCCCGGCGCTGCGGAGGGCGACTACGTCATGCTGGCCGTGACCGACTCCGGTATCGGAATGGACGCGGCCACCCAGGCGAGAATCTTCGAGCCGTTCTTCACCACCAAGGAGCGGGGGAAGGGCACCGGACTGGGTCTCTCGACGGTATACGGTATCGTCAAGCAGAGCGGCGGCACCATCTATGTGTACAGTGAGCCCGAGCGGGGAACGACGTTCAAGATCTATCTGCCGAGGGTGATGGCGCAGGGCCCGACGAGAATAGCTGCCCCGGTGAGACCCGCGAGCGTGCACGGCACCGAGACGGTGCTGGTGGTCGAAGACGAGGAGGGCGTTCGGTCACTCACCTGCCGGGTTTTGCGGACCTACGGATACACCGTGCTCGAGGCAGAGAACGGAGGGGAAGCGCTGCTCATCGCGGAGCAACACCCGGCGCCTATTCATGTGCTGCTTACCGATGTGGTGTTGCCGAGGATGAGCGGACGAAAGCTGGCCGAGCGTCTGGCCCGCATCGGCAGCGACCTGCGGGTCCTCTATATGTCGGGGTACACCGATGGCTCCATCGTGAACCACGGTGCACTCGAGCCCGGCACGGCATTCCTGCAGAAACCGTTTACACCCGAAGCGCTCGCGCAGAAGGTCCGTGCGGTCCTGGATTCCCCGTCCGCTTAAGTCCCGATGGCCCGATGCCGATACCAGAAATACCCCCTTGCAGGCACTACGGGTTAACTGGCTGTCGGAGGAAGTATGGGACGGAGACATGCTCCGGCCCGCCTGGTCTGGGCGGCTGGACTACTGCTGGCGCTGACTGGATGCGGCTTTGATCCCGTAGGGGACGAGCCGCTCAATCCGCCGCCAATCTATCGCGAATGGTTTGCGAAGACGGAGGCGTGTTCCGGCCGGACCGGAAATTTCGAGCGGCTGCGCTGGTCCGTCATAGAAGGCTACAGCTTCCCTTGTTCCAGCGGTCAGTGCGCGGGGCACTGGCGCACCAATCACCACATCTTCCTCGCCGGCGATTGGGCCATGGACGAGATGGTCGTGAGGCACGAGATGCTGCACGATCTTCTGGAGCGGACCGGCCATCCTGATCCACCGTTCGGCGTGGGTTGTCCGCTGACGTGGGCGAGCTGGAATGGCGGGGCTACCGGTCTCGATGTCGGCCGGGTGAGGCCGCAGGATATCGACTAGAAGGGCGACCCGGGGTTGAAGTTCTGGCCCACTTCCCGGGCCACCGAATCAGCGCGCGCGGCCAGCGCGCTCCGCCCTGCCTTGGCAAAGGCTCTCGCCGCCCCACCGTACACCACCGAATACAACTGAAGAATCGACCCCGATGGCCGGTCCACCCAGCCCCTGGGTCGATCGCGCGTCGCTGCTGGCCAG
>DATBSM010000311.1:0-6348 GCA_036559785.1 Gemmatimonadales bacterium | reverse complement strand
CCGAAGTCGGAGTGGCCCGGGGTATCCACGATGTTGATCTTGGTCCCATGCCACATCACGGCCGTATTCTTAGCCAGGATGGTGATGCCCCGCTCCCGCTCCAACGGGTTGGAATCCATCACCCGCTCTTCCACCTGCTGGTTGGCCCGGAACGCCCCCGCCTGCCGGAGCATCTGATCAACCAGAGTGGTCTTGCCGTGATCGACGTGTGCGATAATTGCCAAATTTCGAATCAATCCACACTTCCCGCGAATGTCTTGAACACTGGAGGCCCGGACGCCCGGGCCTCCGGGCGCATATATAGACTAGACCCCCAGATGCCGCAAGACGGGAAGGATGGGAAAAGGCGGGAAGGACGGGAAGGACGGGAAGGACGGGAAGGACGGGAAGGACGGGAAGGATGGGAAGGATGGGAAGGATGGGAAGGATGGGAAGGATGGGAAGGATGGGAAGGATGGGAGGACGGGAAGGACGGGAAGGAATGGGTAGGGGGTGGGAAAGCGGTACACTCCGGCAGAATTCGATGTCGCCGCAGCGATCTATGGGTACGATACTCGGGATATGGCCATCTACGAGCGTCTGAAGGCTTGGGAACGGTGTCATCAGCTTTGCGTGGCTGTCTATAATGCAACGGACAGCTGGCCCAAGGGAGAGCGCTACGGCTTGGTTTCGCAGGCACGACGTGCGGCGCATTCGGCAGCAGCGAACATTGCGGAGGGGTGTGCAAAGCAGGGACCCCGGGAGTTCCGGAGGTACCTAGATATCAGCCTGGGCTCTCTCTCCGAGCTGTCCTATACGCTGCTACTTGCCCGGGACCTGACCATTCTTTCTCACGAGCGATGGCTTGAACTGGATGAAGTACACCGGAAAGCGGGAGGGATGACCTGGCTGCTGTACAAATCACTGCTTGCGAAAACAAGCACCGGACCAACACGGCGTTAACTCTTCCCGTCTTTCCCGTCCTTCCCGTCCACCTAATGCCTGTGGCCGTGGTGTTGATGTTGGCTGACAGTGGAGCTCGCCACGGCCCTGACCTCCTCACACTCGTGCTGAACCTCGAGCTGAATGGTCACGTGCCCGATCCCGAGCTGACACATTTCGGACCGTATCCGCTCCAGGACCTCCGGGTGGTGAGCCAGATCCGGAACGATGGCGTGACCGCTCATGGCGACCAGGTCGCTGGTGACGCCCCAGACGTGGAGGTCGTGCACGGCCGTCACCCCGGTGACGCCCAGGATCCTCCGCTGCACCTCCGCCATCGACACGTGACCCGGGACGCTTTCCAGCAGGATGTCGGTGCTCTCCCGCATCAGCCGCCACGCTCCCACCAGGATGAGCAGGGACAGGGCGATGGACACGATCGGGTCCGCAAGCAACCACCCGGTGGTGGCAATGATCGCGGCGGCCGCGAGCGCGCCGACCGACCCGAGAACGTCACCCAGGACATGGAGGTAGGCGCCCCGGGTGTTGAGGTTGCCATCCTTGATGCCGTGGAGGATACCGAGGCTGACCAAGTTCACTACCAGCCCGCCGGCGGCAACGATCAGGAAGAGGTCCGTCCGGATCGGCTCGGGGTGCTGAATCCGTTGAACCGCCTCGACGACGACCCAGCCCGCGATGCCGAAGAGCGCCGCCCCGTTGATCAGCGCCGCCAGGATCTCCCAGCGCTGATACCCGTAGGTCTTGCTGTGGCTGGCGGGACGCAGCCCGATCCAGGCGCTGAGCAGCGTCAGGCCGAGGGCCCCGGCATCGGTCAACATATGGCCCGCGTCGGCCAGCAGTGCGAGAGATCCGCTGATCCACCCCCCCACCGCTTCGACCATCATGAACAGGAGGGTGAGGGCAAGGACGAGACCTAAGCGGGGCAGCGGGGCAGCGGGGCGGTTCGATGACAGCGAGACACAATCCGCCCGCATGGTTCCTGCGGACGCTGCCGGCGTGGTGGAAATAGGTTGACCTGCCATACCTGGAATTTAACCGTTTCTACTGCCCCGCTGCCCCGCTGCCCCGCTGTCCGTCCCCGCTGCCCCGCTGCCCTAGCCTTACCCTCACCGCCTCCGCATGCCCAAACAGCCCCTCCGCCTCAGCCAGAATGATGATGGCGCCGGCGTCCCGGGCCAACCGAGCCGGAGCGTACCGGATGATGCTGGTTCGCTTGACGAAGTCATAGACACCGAGCGGTGAGGCGTAGCGGGCCGTTCCGGCGGTGGGCAGCACGTGACTGGGACCCGCGATGTAGTCGCCCACTGGCTCGGGGGTGTCGTCGCCCAGGAAGATGGCGCCGGCGTTGCGCACGGAACTAGCGATCCGCTCGGCCCCGTCGGCCACGATCTGGAGGTGCTCGGGCGCCCGCCGGTTGGCCACCTCGATGGCGTCCCGCATCGAACCGGCGGTAACGATCAGGCCATTCCGGTCCAGCGCCGCACGAGCGATCTGGGATCGGGGAGCACGGGCCAGTGCCCACTCCAGCGCCGCGGGCAGGGCTTCGGCCAGATCGGGGTCAGTGGAAACGCACCAGCTGGTGGCGTCCTCGTCGTGCTCGGCCTGCGCGATCATGTCCGCCGCGATGCGCTCGGGCCGACCGGTCGCGTCCGCGATGATCATCACCTCGGTGGGGCCGGCGATCATGTCGATTCCCACCCGGCCCACCACCTGGCGTTTTGCCTCCGCCACCCAGCGGCTCCCTGGTCCTACGATCTTGTCCACCCGCGGGATGGTCCCGGTCCCGTAGGCCAGGGCTGCGATGGCCTGAGCCCCGCCAATGCGGAAGACCCGGGTCACGCCGGAGAGGGCGCACGCCGCCAGGACGACGTCGGTGACTCCCTGGGGCGGCACCACCGCGATGATCTCCTGGACCCCCGCTACCAGAGCCGGGACCGCATTCATAACCACCGTAGACGGATACGAGGCCTTGCCCCCCGGGACGTAGAGGCCGACCCGGTCCAGTGGGGACACCTTCATCCCAATCAGGCTGCCATCGTCCTCCGCCAGGTGAAACCCCGTCTCCCGCTGCCGCTGGTGGTAGTCGCGCACCCGCTGGACGGAGAGGGCCAGCGCATCCCTGAGCGCAGGCGCTATCCGGCTCAGGGCGCTCTGCCAGGTGCCTGAGTCGAGCTCCCAGGAGGCGGGATCGAGGTCCACCCCATCGAATTGGCGGGTGTAATCCCGGACGGCCTCATCCCCCCTGGCGAGCACACCCTCCAGGATGGCGGCCACCGTCCGGCGGGTATCCGGGTCGGCACCGGCTAGGCGCGGCAGGAATGGCTCGAGAGCGTCGAGAGGCGGAACCGTCAAGCGGCGGATCAGGCGGCACCCTCGCTGGGCAGGCAACGGACGACTAGACTTGGACCGTATGGAACCAGCAGAATCGCCTCCGATATTCCTCGGCCTGGTAGCCGTAGTGGTGCTGGTTCTGGCCAATGCGTTCTTCGTGGCGGCCGAGTTCGCGCTGGTGGGCGCCAGACGGACTCGGCTGGACGAGATGGCGCGGAGCGGAGACCGCAAAGCTAGGCTGGCGCGCCGCGCGGTACAATCGCTCGACCGCTACATCTCGGCAACCCAGCTGGGGATCACCCTGGCCTCTCTGGGTCTCGGCTGGATCGGCGAGCCGGCGCTGGCCGGGCTGATCGAGAACGGATTCAGCTGGCTGCCAGGCTCCCTGGCCACGATCGCCACCCACGGCGTGGCCTCGGCGATCGCCTTCATGATCATCACCGTGCTGCACATCATTCTGGGCGAGCTGGTTCCCAAGGCCATCTCCCTGCTCTACCCCGAGGTGGTCAGCACCTGGCTGGCGGCCCCACTGATGGGATTTGCCTGGATCATGGCCGGCCCGATCGCGGTTCTTAATGGTACGGCCAACCGCTTGCTGGGCCTGCTGGGCATCGACCCGCCCGGCGATACCGAGCGGCTCCATTCCCCGGAAGAGATCCGGATGCTCGTGGAACAGAGCACCGAGGGCGGGAGCCTGGGGGGGCAGGACGCCCGGCTGCTCGAGGGGGTATTCGAGTTCAGCGAGAAGACGGCGCAGGACGTCATGACGCCGCGAACCCAGATCGCCGCACTTGGCGCCGATCTCACGGTCGAGGACGCGGCCGATCAAGTGGCCGTCTACGGTCGTTCGCGCTATCCGGTGTATACCGACTCGTTGGATGAGATCATCGGTGTGGTGCACGCCAAGGACATCCTCGCCGCGCTCCGCGCCCGGCCGGGGCAGACTGTTCGCGTCATCATGCGCCCGCCGCTGTTCGTACCCGGCACCCGGGAAGTGGAGGACGTGCTGGCCGATATGAAGCGGCTCAAGACCCACCTGGCCATCGTGCTGGACGAGTACGGCGGAACCGCCGGACTGGTCACCATGGAGGATCTCCTGGAGGAGATCGTCGGGCCGATCTACGACGAGTACGACCCCCAGGACCGGGCCAGCCCCACCGAGGGCGCGCCCAGGCTCGACGGCTCGATGACCATCTCCGAGTTCAACAGTAAGTTCGGAGCCACGCTCGACGACACCGACTACACCACCATCGGCGGCTACATCTTCGGCCAGCTGGGGCGCCTGCCCCGGCCAGGGGACCGGGTGAGCGTGGGTCCATTCACCTTCGAGGTGATCGAGATGGAGGGTCGGCGGGTGCAAACCATCCGGCTCCACGCCCCCAAGCCGGAAGAGGCGCCGGTCTCGAAACCGGGTTGATGTATCCCACGTCCATCGCCGCAATTCCTCCCGGCGCACTCGATCTTACTGGCGAGGCGGTCCGGCGGCGCCGCGCCTTGCAGCGGGCCACGATGGGTGCGCTGGAACAGGCCGGGTTCGAGGAGCTGATCCCCCCCACGTTCGAGTACGAGGACACCTTCGTTCGTGCAGGTGGACCCGGTGTGGCGGAACGGCTGGTTCGCTTCCCCGACCGGGACGGCCGAATCCTGGCGCTCCGCTACGACTTTACTGCCAGCCTGGCTAGAGTAGCCGCGACGACCTTTTCAGGAGCCAGCCGAACGTTGCGCCTCTGCTACTCCGGAAAGGTGTTCCGGCAGGAGCCGGAGCGAGGCGGACGCCCCCGCGAGATGCTGCAGGTCGGCGCCGAGTTGTTGGGACAGGGCGACCTGGCCGCGGATATCGAGATCGTCCGACTTACCCTGACGCTGCTGGCCGCAGCGGGACTGAAGGACTTCCAGGTTAACCTGGGACACGTCGGGGTGCTCGCCGCCGGACTCGGCGTCCTCGAGGAGCCGCTCAGAACCGACGTCAGGCGATGGATCGACCGCAAGGACAGGGGCAGCCTTCGGGGGGCGCTCGCCGGCCGGCCTGGTGACGCGGGCGCCCTCATGACACTTCCGTTCGTCATCGGACGTCGCGACGCGCTGGAAGAGGCAGCGAGGACCGCGCCGAAGACGTCGTTGCCTGGACTGCAGCACCTTCTGTTGCTCGATGCGGCGCTCACCGCGCAGGAGCGGGCTCACATCGTCTACGATCTGGGCGAAGTGCGCGGGCTGGAGTACTACACCGGAATCCATTTCGAGCTCTATATAGCGGGAGCCGGCCGGGCTGCCGGAGCTGGCGGCCGCTACGACGACCTGATGGGCCGCTTCGGGCGGCCGATGCCGGCGGTGGGCGTGGCACTCGACCTCGACACCATCGTCGAGGTGGCTGTCTGACCCGGTTACGTATCGCCCTGGCCAAGGGCCGCCTGTTCGAGCCGGCGGTGGCCCGGTTCCGTCAGGCGGGCGCAGAGCTCGCCGCGGACGCCGGGCGCAGGCTCCTCATCCCCTCGAGTGATCCGTCGATCGAATTCCTGGTGGTGAAGCCCGGGGACGTACCGGTGTACGTCGAATCGGGGGCGGCGGACCTGGGTGTGACCGGTACGGACGTGCTGCGGGAGACCAACGCCGATGTGCTCGAGCCGCTGGAGCTGCAATTCGGATTCTGCCGTCTGGTTGTGGCGGCGCCTGCGGATGTGCCGTACCCGGCGTTACCGGGCGGGGTGACAGCGCGGGTTGCCACGAAGTACCCTCGGCTGGCGCAAGGGTACTTTGCTGCCGCCGGCCGGCCGGTGGATATCATCGAGGTGGGAGGGTCGGTGGAAGTTGCGCCGCTGCTCAACCTGTCGCACTGGATCGTGGACCTGGTCGATACCGGAAACACATTGCGGGCGAACGGTCTGGTCGAGCGGGGAACGATCCTCAATTGCGGGGCGGTATTGGTGGCCAACCGGGCGAGTCAGAAGCTGAAGCTGGACGCGTATCTGGATTTGATGGAGAGGCTGGAAGGGCGGTAGATAAAGCGGCGGTAGGTACTGCGGCGGTAAGGGCGGTAAGAGATTCCTCCAGACGCGGTTTCGCGTGCCGCCCCGAGCC